>CAYHZT010000007.1:0-26186 GCA_964361325.1 uncultured Candidatus Saccharibacteria bacterium | reverse complement strand
AGCATCCCGACTGCCCAAAGAAAATCCCTGAACCGTAAACGCCAATGGCAATTAAGATCAATTCTGAACCAGCCGGTGAAAATCATCATTCCATAGAGAATCGCGAAGTACATACCGCTCGGCAAACTGTACTTTTTTTCTCCGATCGGCAATTCAACCCATTTGCGATCCACCCATTTGAGCTCCATTGGAATCCAAAGCATCAAAACAAAAAACGCGAGAAAAAAGTAGAAAACTCTCGGAGAAGCTTTCTGAATGTCCTCACGACGTAAAAGTATAAAAGCGATGGTTGGGATCCCAAAATAACCCACAATACTTAAGAAGGTGCGTGAGTTCCATTGGTTAGAAACTACCGCGAAGTGGCTATAAGTGAGTAGAATAAGAACATAAATCAAGAGAAGGCGCGCCCAATCCTTGGCCAACCATTCGCTCGCCTTATTTCTCGCCTTTTCCCCAGCGAAGACATAAACCAATCCTAAAGGCACTAGTGAAGTAATCACCACCGCTGTCCAAATCATTATTCACCTCTCAAAGAACAACCAGAGCTTAGTCTTAAATTAGGTTAATTGCAAGAGTTCTTTTATTCCTTGTTCCAACTCTATTCTTGGCTCCCAACCAAGCAGGTTTTTCGCTTTGGTAATATCAGCCATACTGTCTTTTGGCTCAATGCGAGGAGCGATATATTGCTTGGGACCGCCGACAAGGTCGGCAATGTAATTGATGCTGTAATTTTTCGGCGAACCGACATTGATAACCTCCCCTTTGCCAACCTTCCCACTTTCCATCGCCAATAAATTTCCTCGAACTACATCATTCACGTGAGTAAAAGCCCGAGTCTGCTTGCCATCGCCGGTGATGGGCAATGGTTTTCCCGCCGATTTGTGCTGTAAAAAAGTTTTAATAACGCTTAAATACGAGCCATTACTGGCCATGCGCCGGCCATAAACATTGAAGTAGCGCAAAGATACGATTTCTAAACCATAGAGCAAAGAAAAAATATAACAATATTGTTCGCCGATGTATTTCTGCAAACCGTACGGACTGATAGGCCGCGGCATTAAATCCTCATGCAGAGGCATAATTTGGGCATCCCCGTACGCGGAAGAAGAGGCTGAATAAATAAACCGTTTGACTCCGGCATCCCTGGAGGCAACCAAAACATTCAAAGTGCCATTAACGTTGGCGTTATGAGTTTCAATCGGATGCTCTATAGAAAAAGGGACTCGCGGAATCGCGGCAAGATGAAAAACGCCGTCAATGTTTTTAAAAGCCGGCCGGATTTTTTCCAAATCGGTGATGTCAGCCTCTATGAAAATCGCCTTAAGATTCAAATTATCACGCGAGCCGGTGGAAAGATTATCTAAAACGGTGACTTCGTGTTTTTCGGCGACCAATGCGTCAACCAGATTAGAGCCAATGAACCCGGCGCCGCCGACTACAAGATATTTCATACAAGAATTATAACTCATCTTTTAAAGATTTAGTTATCTCCGCTCGGCGTAATAAAGGGCGCTAAACCCTTTGTTCCGCCGTCGCTCGGACGAAATGAGAGTCTATTCTCATTTCGCTCCTCGCTAGGCGTAATAAAAAACCCCGATATGTATCGGGGGTTAAGAATTTCCAATGACTCTCGCTCTTGTCACGCCATCAATCGCGTTAATAATATCACAGACCGCCTGCAAACGGCCGTCGGGACTCTCCAGATCAACATCAATATAATTCAATGCAAGGCCCGAATCTTTGCGGCTGCGATTAGTCATAGAACCGATGTTTAATCCCGCCGCGCTGATTGCCTTAGTCACCCGCTCAATAATACCAGGCTTATCCTGATTACTCACCAACAAACGAACTCGGCCAGGCTCGGCTTTTTCCGAAGGCATATCCGGCAAATTTACCGAACCCCGGCAAATGCCTTGATAAAAAAAGTCATCTACTCTCGCGCCGACCTTTTCCGTTGCTCTGGTCTCGGACTCATGAGTTGAAGCACCGAGATGAGGTAAAAATATGGCATTGCCGGTCTTGAAAAATTCCTCGATTGGAACTTTCTTTGGAACAAAGTCAGAAATATAAGCGCTGACTCGTCCGGTTATCAGCTCCTCGAGCAACTGCGGTTCGTTGATTAATTCGGCCCGGGCAAAATTGATTATCTTTACTCCTGCCGCGAAAAACTTGCCGTCAATCATCTCCCGATTAGTATCAGTCAAGGAACAATGTAATGTAATGTATCTTGTCCATTGCGCGCGCAATGCCTGAATATCAGGGAGTACCGTAATCGCCCCGCCTAAAGTATCAAAAGACTTTAAATAAGGATCATAGGCAAAAACTTTCATTCCAAGACTTACGCACGTCTTAGCAACTCGGGATCCGATAGCGCCCATGCCGATCACTCGTATACTGGCGCCGGCCAATTCCACGCCCTTGTACTGTTTTTTAAGCTCCTCGGGCTTTCCCGGATTTTTGATTAACGCGCTAGCCGCCTGAAAAGCAGGTCTGGAAGCCAAAACCAAAGCGGCCAACACCAGCTCTTTAACGGCATTGGCGTTCTCGCCCGGCGCGTTGAAAACCGCAACACCGTTTTGATTGCACCAATCAATCGGAATATTATCAACGCCGGAACCGGCGCGCCCGATCGCGACTAAAGACCGCGGAAGATTCAATTTTTTCAAATCTTTCGAGCGAACAAAAATGACATCAGGATTGCCGTCCAACGCCGCATACTCCAATTCAAGATCGCTAATGCTATGCAATATAGTCAGTTCGTGAATATCATCGTAGATCAGCAATTTCATCTCGCCGCCTCCTTTATAAATTTCAAAGGACGCTAAATAGATTAACAATTAAAATGACTAGTTACTAGTCGGAGTGCCGGGATTCGAACCCGAACTAAATCCTCCCGAAGGACTCGTGCTGCCATTACACTACACTCCGATATCAAACTTTGCTAACTACTTAACAAAGTATTTCTTTTTTATCTCCTCGTCAATGCGCTTTTGAACATCGGCCACTGATTGCTTGGCCTTTCCGCCAAGCTTAACAAGCTCTTTATCGGAGAGCTGTCCAAATTCTTTAGCGCGTTTAGCTAAACCCTGCTTAGTATTCAGCTTGGGATCGTCTACGACTTCTTCCAATAACGCGGCTAAAATCAAACCGACTTTGGGGCCCGGTTCTATTTTTAATTCTTTCATTATGTCTTCACCGTTCAATTTCAACATTTTCGGGCTAAGAGGCGCCTGTTTGGCTTTTTCTATCATCGCTTTAAGATGGCGCAAACGATAAGGAACGGCCTTTTCCACGCCGGAACCAATACGATCGGCCTCGCGCAATAAAAACAAGTCATCAATATTTTCCGCGCCAACCCGCCTCACAAGGCGTCGGACGCCTTTTTCGGTCACGATTTCAGGATCGTAAACAAACATATGTTCTCGCACTAACAGAGTCACTTTCTCGGACATTTTTTTGGAAAAATGCAGTCTATCCATAATTTCCAATGCCATTTTTTCACCGGCGAATTGATGCTGATAAAAAGTCCAATCGCCTTTTTGACCTTTGTATTCTTTCGCGCCCCGGGAATCGCTTTTCCAGGCTCGCACGCGCGGCTTACCGACATCGTGAAGAAGCGAGGCCAGGCGCAGATCTAATGGAAAATTATTTTTAGCCGCGTATTCCAAAGCCCGGCAATTATGTTCAAAGACCGTATAGATATGATGTTTGTTTTGTTCCATATCAACCCCCTCTTCCAATTCCTTGATTGCGTACTTAAGCAATCCGAGTTCCCGCATCATCTCGATACCATTCGCGGCATTATCGGCCATCAGCATTTTTTCCAATTCCTCGCGGATTCTTTCTTTGGCTATAAATTCCAAAAGGCCGGCTGATTTCTGAACGGCTTCGGCGGTCTTTTTTTCAATATCAAAACCAAGACGCACTCCCAAACGAACGGCTCTCATTAAACGCAACGCGTCCTCTTGAAATCTTTCATTCGGATTACCAACGGCTCTGATAAGCTTGTTTTCCAAATCGGCTTTTCCGTCAAAAGGATCTACTAAATTTGGAAATTGGAAATTGGAAATTGGAAATTTCAACGCAATGGCATTGACGGTAAAATCCCGACGCGACAAATCTTCTTCAACTGTTTTAGCGAATTTAATTTCATCCGGATGGCGCTTGTCGGTGTATTTGCCCTCGAGGCGGAAAGTGGTAACTTCAATCAATTTCAAAGTCGGATCTTCCGAATCCATCTTTATTCCCACCGTCCCAAATTTATTTTCGTATACGCTATCCGGAAAAATTTTTTGTATTTCTTCCGGTTTGGCATTAGTGGTCAAATCCCAATCCTTCGGTTTTTTCTCTAGCAAAAGGTCACGCAAACAGCCGCCCACAAGGTAGACTTGGTAACCAGATGAAACCAAATTGTCGGTAATAGATTTTACTTCTTTTGGAATTTCCATTTACCGCGTAGCGGTTAGCGCTTCGTCAATCATTGATTGAATGGTTGAATACGAAGCGGCGCCGGAAACCAGCTTACCGTTTATAAAAGTAGTCGGAGTGCCGTTAACGCCGATGGCAGTGCCATCATCGTAATCTTTTTGAACTTCATTAGCGTATTTCTGAGAAGACAAACAACCGTCAAACTGCACCCGATTCAAACCAAGCTCGGAAGCGACTGATTTCAAGAAATCATCGGAAAGGTTTCCATTATTTTCTTTTCCGTCAGCGATTTCGGCTTCAAATATTTTGTCGTGATACGCCCAAAACTTACTCTGCTCAGCGGCGCACTGAGACGCCAAAGCCGCTTCCGTAGATTCCGGACCCAAAAAAGCAAAGTCGCGGTACACCATCTTGGCTTTATTTGTCTTTATATAGTCCTGACGGATCTGAAGTTCTGTTGAAGAAAAAAATCGCGCGCAAAAAGGACATTGATAATCGCCGAATTCCACGACGGTAACCGGCGCATCGGAAGAACCCAGCACAACATCATCGTCAATTAAATCTCCGGAAATTATATTGCCAACAACATTGGCTTGCTGTCCCGAATTTTTAGAACCAACGTTATAAACAAGAGCACCCGCAATCAGGAGCGCCGCGACTATGATACTGCCGGGCAATAAAGTGTCTTTAACTGGTTTTTGACTATCGTCCATACTTTCTTTAGTATAAAGGCAATATGAACGTTAATGTCAAGCTCAAGCAATCACTGCTTTTGTTCGGGGATGCCTTGATCCTTTACGCCTCCCTGGCGCTTACGCTTTTTTTGAGATACGGTCAGCTCTCCGATTCGGTTATTGAAATTCACTTGGTCCCTTTTACGGTAGTTTTTGCCATTTGGCTGGTAACTTTTTACATCGGGGGACTCTACGATCTTCCTTCGCTCAAAAACGATTTGCGGTTTTCTAAAAAATTCGTTTCGCTGATAGCCGCCAGCGGCATAATTGCCATTTTACTTTTTTACTTTATTCCCGCTTTTGGCATTACGCCTAAAACCAATCTTTTTATAGTTTTGGCTCTGCTGTTTCTGGGCGGTTATGCCTGGAGAATTTTCTGCAATAATCTATTAAGCGCCGGCGCGCCGACCAGTCGGATTCTGATGGTGGGCTACAACAAAACGGTGGAGGATTTAGTCAGCCGCATCCAGCAAAATCCGCAACTCGGCTATGAAGTAAGTTTCTGGATGAAAGAGGGGCTGCAAGATAAAGAATTGGATCATCTTTCGCAGATTATTCTTCATAATAAAATCAACTTAATCGTAATTCCGGCCCATATCAAAAAAAATTCTAAAGCCGCGCGCCTGATTTATAAAAATTTATTACTGGGAATAGAGGTATTGGATTTGGCAGCGCTTTACGAAAATATTTTTAAAAAATTGCCACTGGCCGAACTGGAAGAAGTTTGGTTCTTGGAAAATCTGACCAAAAAGCACAAAATTTACGAATTATTCAAAGAGCCTATAGAAATTTTTTTGGCGATAATCCTCGGGCTGATTCTTCTGCCTATAGGATTACTAATAGCGGTTTTGGTAGCTACCACGTCCAGGGGACCGATTATTTATCGCCAAAAACGTTCCGGTCTTACAGGAACGGAGTTTATGATTTATAAATTCCGCACTATGAAAACGGACGCGGAACGAAAGGGGCCACAATGGTCCGGGCCAAATGACCAAAGAATAACCGCCTTTGGTAAAATTCTTCGCAAAAGCCATTTGGACGAATTGCCGCAAATTATCAATGTTATCCGAGGCGACCTTTCTTTTGTCGGACCGCGCCCCGAACGGCCGGAATTCGTCAATCAGATTAAAAATGACGTTCCTTACTTTGAATTGCGTCTCTTGGCGCGTCCAGGAATCACCGGCTGGGCTCAAATCAATTACAAATACGGCGCCTCGGTGGAGGATGCTTACGAGAAGCTGCAATACGACTTGTACTATCTTAAAAACCGCTCGTTGATTCTGGATTTTCTAATCTTGCTTCGTACTATTAAATATTTATTTACGAATACGCAATAAGATGAAAGGTATTTTGGATTGGCTTTTTAAAAATCAGAATTCCGGCCAAACAATCGCCAAAAATGCCATTTGGCTTTTCGGCGGACAGATGATCGGACGTCTATTGCGAGCCGTCGTTGTTATTTACGCCGCTCGAGTTTTGGGCGCGGCAAGCTGGGGAGCTTTTTCTTACGCATTGGGTATTGCCGCGTTTTTAACTATTTTTTCGGATATCGGCATCAATGCCCTGATTACAAAGGAAACGTCCCGCAATCCTGAACTTAAAGATAAATATCTTTCCACCGCGCTTTTTACCAAGCTCGGCCTGCTCGTGTTTTTTATTACCGGCGTAATCGTATTTTTCCCTTATCTGACAAAAATTGAAGAAGCGGCCGCTATTATGCCAATTCTGATTTTTGTCTTTGCGTTTGATACTTTACGCGACCTTGGTTCGGCAGTCTCCCGGGCTTTGGAGAAAATGCAGATTGAGGCCGGTATAAATATATTTACTAATTTTTCGATTGCGGTTTTGGGTCTTATGTTCCTGGTAATTCAACCAACGAGTCATTCCCTGTCACTTGCCTATGCCATTGGTAGCGCGCTTGGCTTGATTGCCATCTTCTGGATATTAAAAGACCATTTCAAAAATCTTTTTAAAAATTTCCGCAAAGAATTAATTAAACCAATTTTGGCAACCGCTTGGCCGTTCGGACTAATGGGGATAATGGGCGCTATAATGCTCAATACCGATATTATTATGCTCGGCTGGCTGCGTTCCGCGGAGGAAGTCGGATATTATTCCGCCGCCCAAAAACCAATACAACTTCTCTATGTTCTGCCGACCCTGCTTGCCACTAGTGTTTTCCCGCTTATGGTGCGTTTAGCTAAAACAAGTCCGGCAGCGGCGAAAGCCCTTTTGGATAAATGCGTTTCTTTGGTGCTAAAATTCGCTTTTCCAACCGCAATAATTGGCTTAGTCTTTGCAACGCCGATTATTAATTTATTATTCGGTTCGGAATATGCCCCAAGCGTTGCTACTTTTCGAATATTAATGGCAACGATTTTGATTGTTTACCCGTCCACTCTTCTTGGTAATATGATTTTTGCTTTTGACCGGCAAAAAAGTTTTGTGACTTTCGTGGTCGTCGCCACTTTCGGAAACGTTTTATTTAATTTCCTCCTTATTCCACTGTTCGGCATTGAAGGGGCAGCCGTTTCCACTCTCATTACCCAGATAATTACTAATTACCTAATCTGGCGCAAAGCCAAACAAATCACTGCATTTGGAGCTTAATATAGAAACCGATGAGTTCTGGTATCTGTCGAACAGGATCCCACCCCCAAGAAAGTCTCCTGTAAGGACCAGCGGTTCTCTATCCCAGCGGATAGAGCCCGCCTATGGGCTCGCCGCCGGAACGAGCCGACTCCGGTTCCCGGGGAGACTTTATGAACTCTCAATGACGGATGAATAAAAAATCCCCCGAATATACCGGAGGATTTTTTATTTTGACGACTCTACTGTTGGGCTTTAATCTTTGCTTGCAATTCTTGAATTGTCTTGAGTAGGACTTGAATCTGGGTCTGGATGCTCTGAGTCGAGCTAGGCGTTGAAACAACTGGGGCGGGGGTTGATGCTGCCGGAGCGGCTCCTTTAAATACCTCATTTATTTTTGCCCTGGTTTTTGGACCAAGACGGCCGGCGCCGGTTTCCGTGGCAGATTTAATTACGCCGTACTTTAACTGAAATTTCAGTATAGCCGCTTTGGTCAAAGCTCCGAAATATCCGGTAACTTGCCCTGTCGGATATATGCTGGCGTCTGTCTTTAACAACTGCTGGAGACGCGTTACGTCGTCGCCTTTTGCACCAGCGCCTAAGTCTTTATTAAACACGGGAGAAACTAATTGAGCTACAGCTGACGGTTGAGCGACTGCTGGAGCGGTGACTATTGCCACCGGAGAAGGAGCAGGCGCTGGAGAAACGGTCGGTTCGGCGGCTGCTGGGGTTGATTCTTGAACGGGCGCTGGCGTTTCGGGGGCCGGTGTTTCGGGTGCTGGAGTGGTTCCACCACCGCCACCACCAGTGCTTGTCTGAACGGTGCACGTAACGCCCGTTGGGGTCACTACTAGCGTTTCATTAGACTCGCTCGCAGCAAGCGAAAAATTCAGCGTAGAAGCAGAATCGGTGCAGGCAAAACTCGCGATTCTCCTGCCTCCCGAATAGGTATAAGTTGTACGACTGGCGGCGTTTATTGACAACGTGGAGTTCGCCACCATCGTAACCGTTATATTGGTAGCGGCCACTTGAACGTCCTGAATATCGCCAACGCTCGTCAATTCTAAATTACTTCCGCCAACAGGTATAACAATACTCGATCCGCTAGTGAGCTGAACGTCGTTGTACGCGGCAAGAGCCAAAGCCGGAGCAACGAGTAGGACAAATAAAGTTGTGAGAACTTTTCTCATAAAATATCAAAGTTTATTTTAAGGTTTAACAACGAATTACTTCGGGCAAGAAATAACTTTTACGACTAGAAGATTCTCCGGACCAACGCCAGTGGCGCCAATATCGAAAGCACCAGCTTTTGCGATAATGGAGATACACTTTCCACCCTGTCCATCGCTTGACTTCAAAATAATTTGCCCGCCCGTGGCAACTCCACCGGCGACATACAAAGTACCGGTGCCATTCGTTGCGCCTCCCTGTCCGGAAATCGTTAATGCCGGGTCAACCATCATACCTGCTACTATATCGCCGTCCGGAGCGCTGGTAGTGCCAATTGCCATTCTTCCGCTCGAACCGTCAATTACAATAGTCGTTGACGCCAAATTGGCGCCAAAACTGGAAAGCGTTGAAGTTGCGGTTGTTGAAGTAGCAATAAAGAACGATGTCTTCATGTTGTTTGCTGCGACAATAGTCTCGCCCAAAATTCCGCCGTCAGCCGCCAAATAGGCGCCTGGGGTATCGGTAGCCACGCCAACACTATCGGTGTCAATATATGTGGTACCTTGCGCTATTAACGCAACGACGAAAGTTGATACTAGAACTGCGAGGACAACAGTCGCGGCCTGCTTCCCTTTTGATAATATGAAACTCATTTTATTTTTTAAACGTTATAAATATTGATTAATAAAAACGACCTGTTTTGGTTGTTAAAGTTTTACCTAGTAAGTATATATAAAGCGCAACTATTTTAAAAATAGGGCTGTGGATAACTTTTTACTACCACTCCTTAATAGCTTTTTCCCAGCGTTCAAAATTGCCGCAATCCTGCCAGCGGCCATTTTTAATTTTGTATCCGCAAAGTTTTCCATCAGCCGCCAATTTAGGAAAAATGTCTTTTTCAATCATTAAAAACTCTTTTGACCAATCGGCATATTTAAAAACGCCCGGCTCCAGTACGTAAAGGCCCGAGGATATGAATTTTGATGGAGAATTTTTGGGTTTTTCCAAAAATTCCTTTATGCGATCGCCGGCCATAACCGGAACTCCATAATCTGACGGATTGGGAACCTCCACCAAAGCGATGGTCGCAAAAGGTTTGCTGGGATTATTTTTGTGAAATTTAACAAGTTCGTTCAAATTGAAATCTTTTATTTCGTCGCCGTTAGTCAATAAAAAAGTTTCGGACAATTCCCTTTGTAAAGATTCCAATCCGCCGAAAGTGCCCCGTAATTTTCCTTCCGCTTTTATATTCAAACCGCCCGGCAGGGCCGAACCGTATCTTTTGCGCCACCAATCAAAATCCTCTTTGTTTTTTTCGTTTATTAAAATAGTGGTGTTTTTTACGCCGTAACGGAAAAACAAATCAATAAGATAGTTAATAATCGGCTTTTTCTTTACCGTCAGAAGCGATTTGGGAATTTCCAGCGTTATCGGATGAAGACGCGTTCCTAATCCTCCGGCTAGAATTACTCCTTTCATTTTCCCTGAATAGATTCTAATTCTTTTTTATAATCTTTATTGTCGGGCGCGAGCATCGTCAGCTTGATAAAAACGGATCGGGCTTTGGCGTATTGCTGTACGTTCGCGTAGGTTCGGGCAATTTTTTGCAACTGCTGCAAATAACTGCCAAATTTCCCCGGCTCTTTTTCCAGCTGCATCCATTTGTCCATTTCGTTAATTTCCACCTGCACTATATCGTCCCGGCCCATCAGAATGGCAATAATTCCCTTATTACCGTGAGCATCAAAGTTTGCGGGCTCTACGTCAACGGCTTTTTGAGCCAATTCCATGGCCTTGTCGTATTCTTGGGTATAAAGATAATTGTTGGCGAGCGAAAACAGCACCTGTTGCTTATTCGGACCTAACTCCACCGCTCTTTTAAAATGCTCGCGGGCCTTGAAAAAATATCCGGCGTTCAAAGATTGCGCCCCTTGATACACATCCCCCGCGAACAGGTGCCCGCGAATGTCATTAGGAAACTTTGCCAATGATTTTTCCAATTCTGCGACGGCAAACGCGATAAATTGCGCTTTAGATTGCGGCGAAATATTTGACTGATTAACCAATAAACTACTGACGCGGCCCAATTGCTCCAATACTTCGCTATTTCCAAACGTGTTATAAGAGAGCGTGTCCTGGAATGATTTTAGCGTCGCCCCTACCGGATCCTGCGCATCGGTTGTGGCCATCAACGAATTTATAATGCCCTGCGATTGGGCAATTGGACGAATATTCCAAAAATAAATCATCGAACCTCCGATAATTAAAGCGCTAATGACCGCGATTGTTGATCGGAAGACATCCGCCGAGGCATCGCGCTGTTCGGTTTCTTTCTCTTCGCCACTATTAGCGTATTGGCTGCCGACATAAGCAAGAATCGTGAAGAACAAAACGTAGGTATTATAATTGTCAAAAACAAAAATGTTTTGAATAAAATAGGCGATGGGAATGACTAATAATATTAAGCATTCCTTCGCGTCTATAAATTTAGTTTTCAATGTCCGCAGAATCGCGTAAAACAACGCGACAAACATGGAAAGGTACGCCAATAAACCTAAAATACCGGCGTTGATCAGCCAATCAAAAATGATATCGTGAGAACGATCGAACCACGGTTCCTGATCGTAAAGGCCGGGATTGTAATACTTGGCAAATACTTGCAAATAGTTTTCCTGACCCCAGCCAAGAATCGGTCTTTCCAAAAATCCTTGCCAACTGATTCCCCAAATCATAAAACGGGAACGAACCGTTTTTTCGCCAAAAGAAATATTGGCGAACCTGGACAATACGGCATTATCTTGAACAAAAGGCTGATTTTTAACCAAAATAAACCCAACCGTAGAAACAGCCATTGCTATCAGAACCCACATCGCGATTTTGCGATGTAAAATTTCACGTTCGTCATTTTTAAAAAACCAGAAATAGAAAAAAAGAAAAAGCGGAATTGCCACCATAAAGCTCAAAGCGGCGCCACGAGTGGCGCTAAAGTAAATAATCAAAAAATCGAAGGCAATTAAAAGAGCGTAAAGAATTTTAAGCCAATATTTTTTCGCGTTGAAAAATAAAACTGATGTAAGGGCAATGATTAAGGTAAGATAAGCAGCCAGGTAAGTTGGATTTCCGATAGTGCCGTCAATGCGGTTTTCTCCGCCCTGAATCGCCTCTCGTAACCCTAATTTCTGAAATATTCCGTAAACGCCGACAAGAAAACCGGCGAACACGAAAAGATTGAAGTAAGTCATCCATTCGCGCTTGCTGCGAAAAACGCTGGTAAGGATTAAGAAATAAACCGCCATATGCGAGATCGTCAAAAATCCTTCCATTCTTTCATAATTAGACCAAAAGCTTTTATAAGCATTGACGCCGAAAAAATCGGCGATGCCTACGACGGCGACAAAAGCGATAACGGCCCAGAAAATCCAATTGCGGCGTGGCAGAAATTTTTTGTCCAAAAATACCAAACCGACCCATAAAACCAAGGCCAATTCCACCAAAATCCGAAAACCGAAATTGCGGCCCGTAATATAAGGAAAAAACATGGACTTGGCGATCCATATCGAAAGAAACGGAATGACGAAAACTAGGATTTTGATGCCCCAGCCGTATAAAATAGTTAACTGCTGCTTACTCATTTATTACTTATTGCCCCGGGACTTTTTCGTAATTAATTCCAAATCGGAAATGTGACGGCTGACATCTTCTATAGTTAGTCCTTGCTCCGCCAGTAAGTTTTCGTTAAATTTCCAAGCCGCCATCAGCAGATTATGAACGTCGTTAAGCCCGTTTTGTTTTGTAAATGCCATAAAAGCGGCGGTGTCCTTGGGAAAACAATAACCGCCAAAACCTTTATAGCCGCCGTTATTAACGTCCAGATGCGAAGCGCCTATGCGATGGTCGGACGCCATGCCCTGGCGTACGTGTTCATAATCGGCGCCGATTTTCTCGGAGATTTTTGCCAAAGCGTTCGCCCAATTAACTTTCTGGGCAAAATAAACGTTGCCGGCATACTTAATCAATTCCGCTTCGGTGGCGGTAATGCGAGTTTGCTCGTAAGTTCCGATGCGGCAGGGCGACACGAGAGGAGCGGATGGCAAAAGCGATAAAACCAAATGAGCGGCATCCAAACTTTTTTCGGTAAAACCGACGATTTGCCGATCGGGACGAAGCATATCCTGCCAAGCCGTTTTTTCGCTTAAAAATTCCGGATTAAATAAAAATTTATGCTGAGGATATAATGCCTGCATTCTTTCGGTTGTTCCCGGGGGAATTGTTGATTTCAAAACAACTATCTTGTCCGCGCCGCTGATTTTTCCCACGGCGTTTTCTAAAATAGAGGTGTCGCAAGAACCGTCTTTCGGGTTGGGAGGCGTCGGTACGGCAACGAAAATAACTTCCGCTTTATTAATATCACCGGCGCATTTTTTGGGATCGATATCATACAACATCAAATCCACTCCGGCCTTGTATCCTTTGAATTCTTCAAAATAACGTTTGAGCTGGGCGCCGACCCAGCCGACTCCGATTAAACCAAGTTTTGGATGATACATTGTTAGTTTATATTACAGTAGGCGACCAGAAAATAAAACCCCCGCGCTGAAACAAAAGTTTCTGCACGGGGGAAAGGTTTTAACCTTCCAGCGAGTTGTCGGTAATCGGATCGTATTTCTTAAGCGCGACCTTGGTTTTTTTACCAAGAATTTTCTCGTAATACTCCGACGGTAAACCGCCCGCGTATTGCTGTGGACGCATGGCGTAAATCATCTCCAACCTCAAAATCGCGCCGGACGGAATATCCTGCCCTGCCATTAAAGATTTTCTGAACAGTGGACGGAAGACCGCCTCGCCGTCCTGCAAAATCTTCGCTCCGCTCCCTATCCCCCTCTTCGCGAAATCGCTTTCCAAAACCCGTGATTTCTCTTTGATGTCTTTGGTAATCCCATCAACTCCGCTGACTAAATCACGCAATTCTTCGGGCGTCATAGAAACTTTGTGGTCGGAACCCCATAAGTCGCGCGACATAGAAAAGTGTTTTTCCAGAATCGTCGCTCCCATCGCCACCGCTACCAAATCCGGTTCAATGCCGATTGAATGATCGGAGAATCCTACCGGCATATCAAATTTTTCCTTGTAGAAATCAATCGTTTTCAAGCGCAATTCTTCCGGCGGACAGGGATATTTAGAAACACAGTGGAGAAGCGCGACGCGATCGTTCTTTTCACGCAAAAACTTCAATGTCATTTCTACCTCTTCCAAAGTGCTCATTCCGGAAGAAATGATAATCGGCTTTCCGCTCCGCCGGATATAATCCAGCATCACGAAGTCTAAAATATCTCCCGAACCGATTTTCCAAAGACTCACTCCTACCTGTTCATCCAAAATTATTGCCGCGCCGCGGCTCATTGGCGTAGAGAAAAAAACAATGCCCTGTTTATCGCAATGCGCTTTCAGAGGTTTCCAGAATTTATCAACGGGCGTGGCTTTTTCGTTTCTGCTCACCCAACGGTAACGATCGCTTCCTTTAAAATGCGGCGACACTACATTTATATTAAGCTGTTCATCTTCAACGTTATGGGTCTGGAATTTAATCGCATCGGCGCCGGCTTTGGCCGCTTCGTCAACCAACCGCATCGCGTTCTTGAGATATTCTTCCACGGGCCGGTCTTCTTCGGTTTGAATGAAGTTTTTTCCCGCCTCGGCGATAATGAAAACGCCTTTTTGCAATTTACTCCAGATTTGGTCGGAATTCATATTTTTTCTCCTTAAAGAAAGCTTCAAAATATAACGCATTTGGCCTCCTCTTGGTTTCACGGCAGTCTTTTCATTTGGCCGTAAAATTGCTACATTGTGGGGGTTATGGACCCCGTTATAAATGAACAAATTCCCGATGAAGAAATCTTGCGCCAATCGCTTGGCGATCCTTCTCAATTCAAGATTCTAGTCAGTAAATATCAGGAGCCGTTCTTAAGAAAGGCCATGGGCATTGTCCGGAAGCAGGAAGATGCCGAAGATATCGTGCAGGAAACGTTTGTAAAGATTTATAAGTACGGCAACAACTTCCAAAAAAGAGCCGGCATCGCGTTCAAAAGCTGGGCTTATAAAATCCTGATGAATACCGCGTTCACTCATTATCAAGACATAAAGAAAAAGATGGACTCGGTAGAGTATCTGGACCCGGTTCTTTACGACGAAGAAAAACCGATAAGCCAAAGCCAGGATTTAGACGCCATGTCCGATGCCAAGGCCACGGTAAAATCGGTACTGGAAAAAATGCCGGAACATCTTGGACATCTTCTAGGGCTTTATTATCTTGAAGACAAATCCTACAAAGAAATCTGCCGCGTGGAAAAAATTTCCATGACTACGCTGAAGATGCGACTTTTTAGGGCCAAAAGGTTGTTTAAGACATTAGTAGCAGATTTAGCATGAGTAACAAACTTCTTTGGAAAATTTACACAATCTGGTTTTTACGGCGCATAGTTCCGCTGATGCTGGTTGAAATTGTTTTCGCGGTGGTTGTTTTGAAGCTTCTCGCGAGCACGGTCTTTTTCGGCAAGGTGATGGAAAACGCCGCCCTGGCCTCCAACTCCAGCTATTGGGAATTTTTCAAATATATTCTAAACACCTTCTTCCAAACTCACGTTGCCGTTCAATTGTTTATTCTGCTTATTCTCGGCGTCGGGGCGCTGCTTTTAAGAGACCTCAAAAGAGTGATCTTTAACTACTTAAAGACCTTTCGGAAGTAGTTCGGCCTTACTCACTATAAGGAGAAACCAAACGGGCGGTTCCTGGGTTGTATATATTGATCCCATAAAGTTTTACAAATGGAGCCCTCACGACCGGGGCTCCATTTTTTATGTGAATAAAATAGCGACAACCCCCGCGATGGCAATGGCGGCTCCCAGCGCTTTTCGAAAAATATTTTTTTCTTTAAAAAACAGCCAGCCCCAAAACACGCCGAACAAAACACCAATCCGCTTAATCGCTATAGTATATGATGCGAAACCGGCAAGTAGCGCGGAATTATGCAAAATACTCCCAAGCGCCATTGTCGCTCCCAGTAAAAACAAAATGAAAATATTCGGAACTATAAAACGGCGGTTAACCGCGGACGAGTCAGGAATTCTTAATATTAAGGTTCGGTGCGTTGCGAATAAGTAAATCGCGCAGCCCGCCGCTATTATTGCCATAGTTATCGCGGGAGCGAAAAATTGGTCGGAGTAGACAGAGGCTAATTTATCGAAATTGACCGAAATAGACCAAATAAAAGCCACGGCCAGGCCCAGTAGATTGCCTTTGGTAAAATTAGGAACTTGCGCGTGTTCGTGATTGGTTCTGGTTATTACCCAGAGGCCCAGCACAGTCAGCAAAACGCCGAAAATTCCGACCGGCGACGGCGTCTCTCCCAAAAAAATGGCCGAAGTAATCAGCAAAAAAACCGGCGTCATCAAAATCATCGAATAAACCGAGGAAAATTCGCCCAGTTCATAAGCCTTGAGCATAAGAGGAAGGGCCAATGTATTTAAAATTCCTGTTACTAAAACCGCTGCCCAAAATCGTCCGTCAATTTGCGGCGCCCCAACAATAAAATAAGATACCCCGAAAAGAATTAACGCGGCGGTTGCGGCGGAAACAAAAGCAATAGTTATCTTGGAATAACGGCTTAAAAAAATTGCCCATTTTTGAATCACCTGCGACCAGGAATTTGCGATTGCCGCCCCTAACGCCAACAAAAACCAACCGAGCATATTTATTACTTAACGTATTTCCTGACCAAGTCCGCGACAAAATCTTCCGTCACGTGCATTGCTTCGTAAGTGGCGCCGCCAAGATGCGGAACAATCAAAAGATTATTGTGTGTTTTTGCATATTTAATAAGAGGATTATTTTTGAGGTGTTTACCGCCCACCTCATTTCGCATGACATCCAAAGCGGCTCCGGCCAGCCATCCACTTTCAAGCGCTTTTAATAAAGCCTTTTCATCAATAATTTCTCCGCGCGAGGTGTTTATTAAATAAGCGGTTGGCTTCATCATTTTTAAGTACTTTTCTTGAACGAGATTATTAGTGTTGGATTCCAACGAAACATGAACACTTAAAATATCTGATTCTTTGAAAAGTTTATCCATCGGCACTTTTTCAATACTATGACGCGTCATAGCGCGCTCATCCACGCCGGGATCGGTTCCCAAGATTCGCATACCAAGCGCTTTTCCGTATTTGGCAACAATCTTCCCAAGTCGCCCACAGCCCAAAATTCCCAAAGTTTTATGAATGAATTGGTGGCCGCGCCAAATATCTCTATTCCAATTCCCCTTTTTTACGTCATCAAAAGCCCAGGGAAGATTCCTTACTAATGCCATCATCAAAGCCAAAGTTTCCTCGGCGGTTGATGGGATGTCTTTTAAAAAATCCGCGTGTCCCTTCAGAGAAATTACTTTTATTTTTCTTTTTTTCGCTTCATCTAAATCAATGTGATTTAATCCCGTGGTGGGCGTCGCGATTACTTTTAGACTAGACATTTTATTCATCCAGGAAGAATCAATTTTGTAAGCCAGGCGAAGCACCAAAACATCCGCGTCTTTGCGCGGTTGGGCGGAAAAATAAACCGACCCCAGCGCTTTATAAATAGCCAGCGCCTTTTTTGAATAATCCTTTGGTTCCGTAATTTGAATAATCATTTATTTAATCAGATAAATGTAATATCCCGCGGTGGTCATTCGGTTTTCGGTTTTGAGTAGTTTGTCTAATAGATAAGTTATCGGCTCCCAGATAAATCGGAACTTTGCCTGAAATGGTAGAAAGAAACCCATTGCCCGGAAATAACCGCCTTGTTTTTTTATTTCTATTTTGGAAAATTTGCGGAAAAGATGCCGCAACCCCTCTTCGGTAAAGCGGAAAAAGTCGCCATAAACTCCTTTTCGGCCATGGTAGGGATAGATGAAATGCGTGTAGATGAGCGCCTTGCCGCCTTGTTTTAAAGCTCTGTAAATCTCGTCCGATGCTTTTTGGGGGTCGTACAGGTGTTCAAAAACCGAAAGGCAGATTACTGCCGGCAACGAACCGTCCGGCAACGGAAGATTGTGAACGTCCCCAACATAAGTGGGGTTATATTGAGAAGCGCTATCCAGGGTTTCGTAACGGACATTTGCGAAAAGATTCTTATATTTTGCCAGCCGTTTCTGAAAGGGGTTGCCGCTACCTATATCTAAAACCCGACTTTCTTTGGCTATTTCCTTTAATTTTTCTTCTAAAAAAATTTCGTGGTCGTACATAATTATGGCTAAAGATTATTATTGTTTAAACGGCGCATTGCTTCTTCGACTTCGTCCCAATCCGAAGGCAAGTCTATATCGCCGGAATATTTTTGCTCAACAATATAGGGCATAGTATTTTCTCCGTAAAAATTTGGATTAGCTTCGTTAAATAATAAATCGGTTCTAAAAAGATAAATCATACCGTTACTCCAATAATTTTTGGCGCGATCCTGTCGCCGCGAGATGCGTTTATAAACCGGATCGCCATTGATGAGTTTTAACATACCCTTGTCATTAATAGTCATCGTAGTGGAACAATTGAAATGATCGGGAACTTCGGTGACGCTAACTACGGAATCCGCCCCGGTTTTTAAAATCAACTTCACGGCTTCTTTAATATGGAACGGCTGGCGCAAAGGCGAAGTCGGCTGAAGAATCATCGTGTAATCGGGGTGATAGTTTTCATTTTCTTTCAACCAAGAAACCGCGTGCCGCATAACTTGCAGATGAGCGGCCTTGTCGCCGGACAACTCTTCGGTTTTTGGCCGCATAAACGGCGCTTCGCAGCCGAATTGCTGGGCAACCTCGGCGATTTTTTCGTCATCGGTAGAAATAATCAGCCGGTCAAAGATTCCGGATTTTTTAGCCGCCTCAATCGTGTAGGCAACCAACGGCATATTCAGCATTGGTTTTATATTTTTCCCGGGAATTCCCTTAGAACCGCCGCGAGCCGTGATCACTCCTAAAATTTTCATTGGGTTATTTTTTCTAAATAATCAACGCTTCTTTTGTATGCCAGGCCGTCAGTAAAACCAACATAATCTTTGACTATTTTACTTCGCTTGTCACTATCCAGTTTGGGATTGGCCAGATATGTATTTATCAACTTTGGTAAATCTTCGTCGGTTTTTGCCAAGCGCACGGCTCCGCTTTCGTATATCGGCTGGTAGTGGCTGAATTCGTATGCCAGAGCAAACCGGTCTATAAAACCTATGTTTATTACCGGCTTATCAAAAATGCAGGCCTCAATGGAAATAGTGGACGCGTAATTTATGTTTAGATCGGTGTATTTCAACGAATATTTGAGATTGAGCAAGTCTTGATAGTTCATCTCCACATTGCCGTTAACTTCCTGCCCGGCTTTTTCTATGTACAAATCCGGTACTTTGAAAAATTCTTCGTAATTCTTGTAGAGATCTAGCGGGTGAGTGCGTATGAATAAATTAACGTAGGGGATTTTTTTGGTTTTCCGCAATTCAATAAGATCGCGAATGTATTTTTTTTGAAATAGATAGGCTTTGGTAACGGTCGTGTGAAAAATCGTGGGGTGTTCGGGACGTAAACCCTTGGATTTCAAAAATTCTTCGCGCGTCGGCTCATTTTTTTCCGAAACAAAATAAGGATCAAAACGCGGCGTGCCGGAAACAAATATTTTATCCGCGGCGAATCGATGAATGTCGATCGCTTCTTTTTTCATCACGTTATTCCAGGCAATCAAATAATCGGTTTTCCGGATGTGTTTGGCGTTCATTGTTAAGTTATCCCACGTAAAATTCACCGCCACCGTCGGAATGTCGTGCTTTTTCGCCCAGATAATAAATGGCGCTTCCCACGGATTTAGTCCCGGTGTCGCGGTTACTATCAATACCGGCTGATGCTCTTGCAATAACCGTTCAAATTTCCGCGATTTCGGCAATAAAGCGCTTTCAATCCGGCCGAAAAACTTGGCGGTCAGTAATTTAGAAAATGGAAGGCCAAAAAATCTCAAAACTCGGCGATGCCAATTATCTTTGTAATTGGGCCGCTTGTACCAATACTTAATTGAAGCCAGATAATCAAATTCATTAACCAAGGAAATTCTTAAAAACTTAAACAAGCTCCAAAATTTGGAATACTCCAACGGATATTCAATATATGTAATATCCGGGGATTGCGGATATTGATATTTCTTCGCGTATTCCGGACTGATTGACGGCGTTAAAACCACAACTTTAAATTTAGAAAGCAGATACTCGATATATTTTGTCCGAAGAAGATCGGAGGTAAAAACGTGATGCGGAATGGCCAAAAAAATGGTTTTCTTCATAAAACTAAACCTCGTGAAATTCTTTCTGAATCTGCGGACTGACTTTAGCCAGAGCGTCGGCAATAGCCAGACCGGTACTGCCGTTGCCAAACAGTTTATCGGACGGGTAACGGCCGTGTTTGATCTGGGATTGAATAGCTTTTTTGATTTCATCGGCTTCAATTCCCGCGTCCTTTACGTTTTTCCCGCGATCCCTATTTTGCTGGCGCGAGCCAACGACAACTGCCGGTGTTCCGAAATAAGCGCCTTCCCGGATAAAACTTGAAGAATTGCCTATGGCGCAAGCGGTCTTGGCCAAAGCGCGGTAAAAATCGTTGGGCTGTAAATGCTTGGTAAAAAATATATTGGGTAATTTTCGGGAATCATGCCATTGCCTGATAATTTTCCCCACCTCATCAGAACCGGCATCAATATTTGAACCGAGTAGAAGAGTTGGCATATCCAATGCCTCAATGGCTCCTATAACCTCGCGCGCCATTTTAGCGTTACTCTCTTTGCTTTCAGTGGCAACCGGATGTAACAGAACCAATAAAAACGGCTTGTCGGCGTCCAAGCCGGGCGCGAAATCGCTTGGCAATTTCAAATCAAGTTGCTTGATTATATCTATGGGCGGCGACCCGACAGTAAAAACAAATTTAGGATTCTCTCCCATTTGCAAAACCCTCTTGCGGCTCGCTTCGGTAGCCGTAAAATGCACATGAGAAAGTTTTGTAATGGCGTGGCGAACGCTTTCATCGAGAGTACCGCTGATGTCGCCTCCTTCGTTGTGGGCAATGGGAATATTCAAATAAGACGCGGCCAAAGCCACCGCCATCATTTCAAATCTATCGGCATTTACAAAAACCACATCGGGCTTAAGCCGTTTTAATTCGTCCACGATACCCATAATTCCTAAGCCAACCGATTTGGCCATAGTTTCTGACATTCCCCCGTCCAAGAATAGGGATACTCGGGCATCTATCGCGTAACCGTCATTTAAAATCCCCCGCGACAAAAAATCATTTTTTAAAATAGTCCCCGGTTTAAAAAAATCAATAATCGACAGCAATCGCGCCCTAAAATACCACGGCAGAGCCGACAGCCAAGAATTGGGGCGGCTATTTCTGATGTTGGTTAAAAAATGGTCGTAGGCCGCCGGAACGCCAACCATTAATTGGAGTTCCAGTTGCGGGTGTTTTTTTATGGCGTCCAATACAGACCGCAAACGCCCATAATGGGCGCGGTTAAATATCGGAATCAATACTTTCTTACGCATGCGTATATTATAACCTCGGAAAGAGCGGCATAGTTACGGCGCTATTTGCCCTAAATAATTCTTCAAATCAGCGGTGTCATTGCGAGGAATCAATAGTTGATTATCGCCCGCCGACACCCCTCGCCTCTCTATAGTAAAGGCGTAAAGATATCCGGCTTCTTTGATGACCTTTAAGGCCGTGTCGCTATAGCGGCCGTGCGGATACGAAAACATAGACGGCGTTGTTTTTAAAATACCGGCTAAAATTTCTTTGTTTAATCGGATATCTTTTCTTAAGATTTCCTCGCCAGCCACATTCATCGCGTAGTGATTATGAGAATGGCCGCCGATTATCATATTTTGGTTTTTTAAATCCATAATTTCTTCTGAGCTCATAAAAATCTCTTTGCAGATATTTTTTTCGTTTAAACCAAAATTTTTAAAACAGTAGCGAAGGAATTGCCCTTTAATGTCTTCGGGCAAAACAATCATAGTTTCTTTAAAATTAGCGCTGCAAATATCTTCATGCATACGCCTGTCGGTCAATCGGCGATCCTTCGGTAATTGGTAAGAGGATTGCAAATCCGGATAAAATTCTTTGATAAATTTATTGAACGTGTCGCACGTATCGGCCGCCGAAACACGAGATAAAAGAACATGAATTTTGTGAGCCGTGGGTAAATGCCCTTCAAGAGTGGCGGTGATGGGAAAAAATACTGCTACCACTTTATATTTCTTTAAAATCGGCAGAGCGTTTTTATATTGATCCTTAAGACCGTCATCAAATGTTACAGCCGCAAGCTTTTCGTCGTTGCCTGCCCGGGCCGCCTCAAAAACTTCGGATGGGGAAACAATGCGATAATTTTGCGAAAGAAATTTAATCTGCTTGTCAAAATCTTCTATCAAACAAGGGAAAATCCCGGAAAATTTCGGGTCTGGATCTTCAACGTAATGATAATTTACGATTATTTGCCGTTCCATGAATACAATATTCTAACTTATCTTGAATGTAGTTTGTCATAAAAAAACGACCCTCACAATGAGAGTCGTATTGGTTTATTTGGTTTATTTTCTAATGAGCTCTTGTAACAAGCTTCTAGTACTTTCATTACTGCCATGCCTTCTGGAAAACCGGTTTCAACTTTCGCGCCTTTCAAAATCGCATCGGAAAATTCCTGCAATTCTTCCCGTATGGTGTCTACGGCAACAATCGGCAATTTTTCTTTTAGGGTAGGTACTTTATTGGCATCTCGTCCCAAACGCAGGAAAATTCTGTCCCGGTCTATATAAATCACTCCGTCAGTGCCGGAAATAACGCAGCGCTTTTCGCTTGGCACATTATAGTTTACCTGAAGCGAAACAACCGCGTTATCGTTGTTTAACTCCATAAAAACCGTACTGCAATCAGGGGCTGTCGTTCTGCCTGAGACATTCCGGATAGAAGCGCAGACCGACCGAACACCTCCAAACAAGTAGTGAATCGTATCGATCGCGTGGCTTCCCAAGGTAATCAGCGGCCCTTCGCGGGTACGTTTTTGATCGCACCGCCAATTGCCGGGGTCTATATCGTAGACGCCGCCGTGAGAGAAGTTGAAACTAACGTCCACCACAGATCCAATCGTTTTCTTGTCCAGCAACTCTTTTACTTTGCGAAACACCGCTTCGCGCCGTTGGTTGTGGCCGATCATGAAAACTTTCGAATAGGTCGGAAGCAATTGCTCTAATGCCCAGGCTTCTTCATAAACAGCCGTCATTGGCTTTTCCACGAAAACGTGATGCTTTCTGACAATAAGTAGTCTTTCCAAAAGACTGGCATGCCGGTCATGCGGAGTCGCGATAATAAAAGCATCCAAGTTCGGGTCGCTCAAGACACTATTTATGTCCGAAGTTCCCAACGGACCGTACGTTGCCGACTTGTCAGGGTCGGGGTGGTAAAGGTACTTAACCCTAAACTCCCGCATTGTTTCCAGATAGGAGTAAATCTTCTTTCCGAAATTTCCGAAACCGGCAAGACAAATCTCAATTTTCTTTTCTGTCATTAGCGCCTCCCTCGTTTAATATCCAGTACAATTATTGCAGGGGTAGCAGGTATTTTTTTTACCGCTCATATGGGCGATCCGCAACTTCATCATTTTAGGACCATTCCAAAGGTCGTAAATCGATTCGGTTTGGATATTACCAAGTTTAAGATGGCTTAGATAATCGTTTTCGCACGGATTAACCGTACCATCGGCCCAGATATAGAGATGGCCGAAAAGCTGACTGCAAATTTTATCCGGCGCTACATTCGGCGGCAGGCCACCGGGGTCAGGCTGATAAATACTGCCTGATTGTTCAAAGGTGGCATTGTGCGCAGAAAATTCATCAACCAGCGGTGACCAAAACGCGCGCGCCTTTTCGGAATCTTGGTCATCTTGGAAGGTGACCATATTGACCCGCGTACGAATCGGGGAATTCGGGAATTCCTCTCGGCGAATGCGATTAAACATCTCGATATTGCTGACAATCCTGTCAAAATCGGAGCCGATTCGGATTTTCTCGAAGGTTTCCTTGTCGGCCGCGTCCACCGAAAACACAATGGTCAAGAAAGCGCCCAACGAAAGCCATTCCCGAACTTTTGCTTCGGTCAGGGTCATCACGTTGGTGTTAAACTTGATGTCCAGAATTCCTTTATTGTGACAATAACGCAACATTTCGGAAAACCTGGGATTAAGCGTCGGCTCGCCTCGACCGGCGAAAACCACCGCGCAGCAACCGCGCGCCGCCGCCTCATCTGCCACTTTGGTAAACAAGTCCCACGGCATTGTCTTGATTCGCGCGCTATTGATTTCATTTTGCATCTTCGGGTCGGACTGATAACACATAATACACCGCAGGTTGCAAATCATAGTTGACTCCACGTGCAGAATCGGCACGAAATCAAACAGCGCGGATCTATTCGCCAAAGTCTTCAGCTTGTAACGATAGGTAAGATAACGCATGGCATTCTTGGGATTAACCCGCAAATGACGCAGGGCGATACCAACTTCGCTAACTGCCAAACAAAAACCCGGGGTATCAATACCAGATTCATCGGTAGTGATAAAATCATACTTCTGAAGATAAGACATCACATTCAAAAGAACATGAGCGTCTTCCGTTCTGCCGTTCTCTAATTCTTGCTTGATCGCCGCGATAATTTCATTCACCGATTCGGGAGTGACGCCGGTAACGTACGAATTAACACGCGGCGTATGCGCGCCATGATGGTCCTTAACCCATTTGGTAATTTCCGTAGCGCGCTGATCGTGCTTAGCAAGCGCCTGCTCACGCATCTTCTTCAAATCATTCTTGTCATCGTTGCTCATCCATATTCTCCTAACAAAGAACTGCCCAGAGTGTACAACACTTTAAGGGAACAGTAAAGTCACTTTAGAGAAAAGACAAAACGTGGTCAGCGATCCGGCTTCCGGATTTGCCGTCCAGTTTCCAGCACTGGTCTAAAACAAGCTTTTTCCTTGCTTCGCGATCAATGGCGGAATTTTCGAGATATTTATTAATCCACAAAATAAATTCTTCTTTGCTTTTGGGATATTGGACGGCTCCGCTCTTCACAACTTTTTGGTAATGCTCCGTCTTATAAAAAAATGTTGGCGATTTGGACATTGGCCCTTTTTTGATTTCAAAATCTATATTAATGACCGGTTTATCAAAAACTGCAGCGTCGACGCTGATGCTTGAAGCGTAGCAAATAAACAGATCGGCATTGGCTAAAGTGTCGGTTAAGTTTTTGATATCGTCAAAGCTCATATCCCAATTAACTCCCCTGGCGCGCGAAAAACGTATGCCCGGCATCGCGTAGCGCAGCCAGGGACGTTTTTCCAACTCCTCGTTTTCAACAAAATCATTCGGCTGAAAACGAACGAATAATTGCGCGTTTGTTATTGAGTTGTTGGTTGTTGATTCATTAAGCAAATCAATAATGTCCCAGTCGGAATTACTGAATGATTTTCCCATCGGGGCATAAACGATAAGCTTTTTAGAAGAATCCAATCTATTTTTTTCGCAAAATTCTCCGCGGGAGATCGGCCGATAATTAATATGCCAGTCATAATTGGGAATACCGGCCATAAAAATATCTTTTTCTTTCATATCGGCGTACCGCATCGCTTCTTTTTTGACTATTTCGTTAAAAACAACCAGAGAGTCCGGCAACAAACGAAGAGCGCGCCTGGCCGTCAGTTTGTCCCAAGAATTTATGAATCCAATGCTTCTAACGCCCCGATGCTTTGCCTCTCTCAATAAATGGACCTCCTGTCCGTCAAAAAGGTGCGCCAAAAAAACGACATCCGGCTTGTACTTTTCGAAATACGGCGCGAACAAACGATTTTTCACCAAAAAATAATCCAGCGCCCGAACCAGTTTCCTAACCAACGGCTTGGCTAAAATTCTATTTAGAAAAAGATGCCAATAATATCCCAAATAATTGCGGTCTTCTTCTAAATTCATTTTGCGTCGCAAGTCCGTAGTGGCCGTCCTTAAAAGAGTGAAACTCAAAGAAGAAAAGAAAGCGTCCAATCCTTTTGGATCGGTATCTTGAATCGCTTCATAAAAAACCCGGGGGGTGGAAAATTATTTTTTGTAATATTCGGCGGGCTCGGAACTTTCCACGAAAAACACTATCGTGCCGTCATCGCGGGCAAGCAGATTTTT
>CAYHZT010000006.1:0-26525 GCA_964361325.1 uncultured Candidatus Saccharibacteria bacterium | reverse complement strand
CTACACTCTTTCCCTACACGACGCTCTTCCGATCTGTCTTCCAATATCTTCCGGCGTTTGGAATAGATTGCCAGACGCTGTTTGTTTAAAACGTCGTCGTAATCAAGTAAATGTTTGCGCGCGTCAAAGTTCGCACCCTCAACCCTTCCTTGCGCCTGGGAAACCGCCCGCGAAACAACTCCCGAACTTATCGGCATATCTTCCGGAACTTTTAGCCAGTCCATCATTTTTTTTACGCGTTCGCCGCCAAAAATCCGCATCAAGTCGTCTTCCAGGGAAAGGAAAAACCGCGAAGATCCCGAATCTCCCTGGCGTCCAGCGCGGCCGCGAAGCTGATTGTCTATACGCCGCGATTCGTGCCGCTCAGTGCCGATGACGTGCAAACCGCCGCAGTCTTTCACTTTCTGCGCTTCTAAAACCTCCGGCGGGTTTCCGCCCAAAATAATATCCACGCCGCGGCCAGCAAGATTAGTGGCGACAGTCACCGCGCCATACCGGCCGGCCTGGGCGATAATCGCGCCTTCACGCTCGTTATTTTTGGCATTCAAAATTTCGTGGCGAACACCGGCGTCGTTTAAAAGCCGCGATAGTCTTTCGTTTTTTTCAATTGAAACCGTGCCGATTAAAACCGGCTGGCCTTTCTTATTACGCTCTTTAACGTCGGCAACAATAGCCGCGTATTTATTATCCAAAGTCTTGTATATAAAATCCGACTGATCCGTGCGAATCATTTGGCGATGCGTGGGAATCGTTACTGTTTCTAATTTATAAACCTTATCAAACTCTTCCGCCGAAGTTTGAGCGGTGCCGGTCATGCCGGCCAGTTTGCCGTAAAGCCGGAAATAATTCTGAATAGAAATGGAGGCGTAAGTACGCGACTCGTTCTGCACGGCCACGCCTTCTTTGGCCTCAATCGCCTGGTGCAGTCCGCCGGAAAATCGCCGGCCGGGCAGAAGCCGCCCCGTAAACTGATCCACTAAAATAATTTCTCCGTTTTTGACGACATAATCGCGGTCTTTCTTGTGTAGGGCATGCGCCTTCAGACTCTCGTTTAGGTAATGAACAAGACGCAGGTTTTCGGCGGAATAAATATCTTTAATGTTGATGGTCTTTTCCACTTTAACGATGCCGTCTTGAGTCATTTCCACCGCGCGCAGCTTTTCGTCTTTGGTATAATCTTCGCCATCTTTCAAACCGGCAACTACTCTGGCAAAAGTTTTATAATAATCGCTGGAAGCGGCATCGGGCGAGGCAATAATCAGCGGAGTGCGCGCTTCATCAATTAAAATACTGTCCACTTCATCAATAATGGCGTAGGCGCGTCTGGCCATGCCCGAAACGGCTTGTACCTGATCGCCCGGAGCGTAAACCAGATTATCCCTCAAATAATCAAAACCAAATTCATGGTTGGTGCCATAAGTTATGTCGGCGGCATAAGCCTCTTTTCTGCTGACGGGGCGCAAATAATCTTCTTGCACCAAAAAAGCGCCGGTTGTATCCCTTTCTTTATCAATCATTTTTTCTTTTCCTTCCGGAATTTTGAATGTTGGATCGTATAAAAGAGCTTTTTCGTGCACTAAGCAGGCAACCTTCAAACCGAGAGCGTTGTAAACTTGCCCCATCCAAACAGTATCGCGTTTCGCGAGATATTCGTTGACAGTAACGACATGAACGCCCTTCCCGGCCAAGGCATTAAGATAAGTCGGTAGGGTTGCCACTAAAGTTTTTCCTTCGCCGGTTCGCATTTCGGCGATTTTTCCTTGATGCAAAACCATACCGCCCATTAACTGAACGTCAAAATGTCTTTGGCCAAGCGTGCGTTTTGCCGCCTCGCGAACCAAAGCAAAGGCGCGCGGAAGCGCCTCATCAAGCGACAATTTTAATTCCTGAATCAGCCGCTTTAAAGTATTACTGTCTTCCAATAATCGCTCATTGGAATAATCCTTGATTTCCGGCTCAAGCGCGTTAATCTGATCCACTATTTTTCTCAGCTCACTGTCGGACTTAAATAACTTACTAAGCCACTTAAACATAGCTAGAGTATAACGGAAACGAGCTTATCCCGCTATTTGACAAATGTTTCAATATATGCTATATTCACAACGTTGCCAGAATGGTTCTGGTAGAAGAAGCGGCACATTTACTTTTAGGAGATGAGACTATGCTGAATGTCCAAATCCTGCGGAGCGCGAAGGCGCACACCGGGCGCCCCAAACCGCCGATGGTGATAGTGGGCAAGTGCGTTCTGGTGCGTCGGAGCGCCAGCGGCTGGTGGCACTTGGGCATCTCGCGGAAGAAGGCGGCGACCAAGATGTGCTCGCACCCCGAGCACTGGGACTTCGACATCCGGACAGAGGACCATCCCGAGGTCTATGGCATGAAGACAGTGGTCGTCGGCGCGCACCGGCCGAGCACGGAAGCGAAGCGGTTCGCCGAGAAGATCGGCGCGGAGCTCGACCAGGTCGTCGCCTTCGTCGCCGCGATGCCCTCGCCCCGCCTCTCGTAGTCCAACATCGCCCCCCGATGGTCATCGGGGGGTTTTTATTTGCCTATTGACCCCCCACACACCACAACGCGAATCACTTCGTACTTTGCACAATTCGCGTTTGGTGTGGGGGTTGACAAATCTATTGTATATGTTATAGTTAGAACAGTTCGTTTGACCGAATAATAACCCTTAAAAGGAGTCGACTATGTTGGACAAGGTAACGCTCTGGCGATTCATTGTGACGTTTTCCTGGGCGCTGGAAGCTCTGCAAATCGAGACGAATGGAATCTGGTCGCCCGAGGAACTCAAGTGGCCCAAGATGCTTCGCAACGGCCAAAGTATACCGGATAGCGCGAGCATCCGCATCATCGAGGATCGGCTCGCTCTGGTTTGTCAGGACTTCTTCCGCGATCTCCTGTGTGACGAGCTCGATTACTGGAAGGCGATCGCGGCAGTCAAGGCTCAGATCTTCACCTTTCCGACACGCAACGCTTCGGGGCAGTAGTCGCACAGCCCTCCGATAATATCGGGGGGCTTTTTATTACGCCGAGCGAGGAGCAAAATGAGAGTTTACTCTCATTTTGTCCGAGCGATGGCGGAACAAGGGGTTTTATACCCCTTATTTTCCTCTTAACTTTCTCAATTCTTTTTGACCGCGAGAATCTTGCGGCCGAACTTTTGCCAGGTATTTTGTAATCTCTTGACTAAGCCGCTCGCAGACTTCGTTGACGGCAAGACGCACGTCCCAATTTTCGCTTTCCGCGCGCAAAAGTTTTCCCGGCAATTCCAAATTGCATTCAGCGTGGTAAATATCCCCTTTTTGATGATGTTTTGTTGAACGGGCAATTTCCACGGTCGCTTTCGCAACGCCCTTATTTTTCAAAGGCTTAGCAAGCGAATTGACTTTCTCTTCTACAAATTGGCGTATCGCCGGCGTAGAATCCAAATTTGTGTACTTGATATTTATAGTCATTAGAAATTAAACATAGATAACTTCTTCTTCTAAATCGATATTGAACTTGGTCTTTATTGTTAATTTTACCAAATTAATCAGCTGTTTTACATTGTCTGATTTGGCATTTAAAACATTGACGATGAAATTCGGATGTTTTGGAGAAATCATCGCGCCGCCGAAACTGACGCCTTTCAGGCCTGCTTCCGAAATTAGATAGCCGGTAGGAACAACCGGAAATGGATCGGTTTTGATAACGTGGGCGAATGCCGTTTTATACTTTTTCGGAACACGCTTTAAATCCACGTTTTTAAAAATACTGCCGATATTGGGATATTCCAACGGTTGGCGCGCTTTACGGTATTCTCTCTTTTCCTCAATCGCCGCGCGAATGGCTTTTTTATCGCCTTTTTTCATTTTAAAAACCGCTTCAATAATGACCTCTTTTGGGCCCGAGCCAGCTTGCCCTGAGCTTGTTGAAGGGTCGTTGATTTTAAAAATACTGTTTCTGTAACCAAACTTGCACTGAATATTATTTCGTTTCAAAATCTTTGGCGTTTTTCCGGAAATATCCAGACTCGTGACTTCATAGAGGTTATCTTTCGTCTCGCCGCGAAAAGCGCCGGCATTGCCGCGAATCGCTCCGCCAACCGTACCCGGCAAACCTCCGGCCCACTCAAAACCGGACAGGCCTTTGGAAGCCGAGAAGTTTAATAAATCCTCCACCAACACGCCCGCGCCGACCCGTATCATTTCGCCTTCGGATTTCAATAAAGTGATTTCCGGCTTTAAAACCAAACCGTTAAAGCCATTGTCGTTAATTAAAAGGTTGGTGCCGCCGCCTAAAATAAACACTGGCAGTTTATCGCTTACCGCTTGAACAGCCGCTCGCGCCACGTCTTCGGCGTTTTTGGCAACGTAAAAATGGCGGGCCGCCCCACCTATTTTGTAATTGCTATATTGCTTTAATTCAACGTCGGATTTGAACATCTTTAACTTCAAATTAAACTATATTTTCTTAATTTGCAAAAATCTACTATAATGTTTGTATCGCTTAGTCGGCCCTTTGGTGGGCTGCATGGACGCGCACTCACTCAACACAAATTGTATTGGAGGTCACCACATGCAGCCCATTAAGGGGCTGAGTCTTTAAAACCAAAAGTCCCCTTGCGGGGACTTTTGGCCACAAATTGAGTGGGACACTTCTTGATCCGGCTTGCGCTAAATCAGGCAGTATTCATCACTCACTCTAGTTAGAGTATACACAACTTGACTTCGAAAGTCAAGAAAGGTATGCTGTGGATAAGTCGACATGCTTTTTATAAACCTTATAAACAACTTAACATTAATACAACAATATGGACTCTACCATTCTATTGGGAGGGGCTTTGCTAGTTATCGGGCTGGTCACCGGCTACGCAGTTCGCCGCTTTATTTCAGTCAAGGAAGCTAGCTCCCTCGATCAAAAGTCAAGAAAAATAATCACAGAGGCGCAAGAAAAGGCCGCGATTTTGCTTGATGAAGCTAGAAAAGAGGAGCGCGAAAGAAAGATCCAGATTGATAAAATCGAAGAGCGTTTGCTTAAAAAAGACGAGTCGTTGGAGCAACGCGCCCGCGATCTATCGAAAGAACAGTCATTTTTAAAAACAGAGTTTAATAAAGTAGAAAAAATCAAACAAGAAGTAAACGAGCTTCAACAAAAGACGGTCTCTCAATTGGAAAAAATTGCCGGGTTGAGCGCCAGTGAAGCCAAAGCCCGACTGATTAAAGAAATACAGGAAGAGCATCATCAAGAACTGATAAAAACCATTCAAGACCTTGAACATAATAAACGCGAAGAGATAGAAAAACGGAGTTTGGGCATTATTACAACCGCCTTGCAACGTTACGCCCGTTCACATGTAACGGATCTGACCACTACCGTCTTCCATCTGCCAAATGAAGAAATAAAAGGAAAAATTATCGGCCGCGAGGGCCGCAACATCCGCACCTTAGAACGATTAACCGGCGCGGAGCTTATTTTAGACGAATCGCCGGAAAATATTATTATATCTTCGTTTGATCCCCTGCGCCGTGAAATCGCCAGACTCGCGTTGGAAAAATTGATTAAGGACGGTCGCATTCAACCGGCGAAAATAGAAGAGAAGGTTGAGGAATCGAAAAACGAATTGACCAAAAGAATGCAGGAAATAGGCGAACAGGCCTGCTTGGAAGTCGGCGTAATAACTTTACCGAAAGAGATTATTCAGCTGCTCGGCCGACTCCATTTCCGCACCAGCTACGGTCAGAACGTTTTAGTGCACTCGATTGAAATGGCTCACGTTTCCGGAATGATAGCGGCCGAACTCGGCGCCAACGTGGAAATCGCCAAAGTGGGCGCTTTGGTTCACGACATCGGCAAGGCAATAAGCCACGAAGTTGAAGGCACTCACGTCAATCTTGGACGAAAGCTTCTGCAAAAATACGGCGTTGATGACCGAATTATTCAAGCAATGGAGTCCCACCATGAAGAATATCCTTTTGCCACTACCGAATCATTTATCGTAGCGGCTGCTGATATTCTTTCTGCCGCGCGGCCCGGCGCTCGCCGCGACACTGCAGAAAATTACTTCAAAGGGTTGGAGGACCTCGAAAAAATTGCCACTGGTTTTGACGGAGTCAAAACCGCGTACGCTCTCTCGGCAGGCAGAGAAATCAGAGTATTCGTGGTACCGGAAAAAATTGATGATTTTGGAGCGTTGCAGCTCGCTAAAAACGTGGCGGCAAAAGTACAATCAGAACTTAAGTTTCCCGGTGAAATTAAAGTTAACGTCATTCGCGAAACCAGAGCTGTTGAGTACGCTAAATAATCTGTTAAAATAAATTAGAATTAAAAAGGTCGAAGAATTCGCATATTGGTATTATTCATTTACACACATATGAAAAAAGAAGGACTAGTAGAGGCAGTAATGAAAATAGCTAAAATCGAAACAAAGCGAATGGCGCAAACCGTTGTGGATGCCGTATTTGAAGCCATAACAAAGACCTTGGGCCGAGGCGAAGAAATCGGAGTCACGGGTTTTGGCACTTTTAGGGTTGCCAAACGCGCCGCCCGAATGGGACAGAATCCTAAAACCGGGCAAAAAATTCAGATAGCCGCTTCCAAAGTACCCAGGTTCAAAGCCGGTAAAGGACTTAAAGACGCAGTAAAGTAAAAGATAATAAAAATCACTCCGACATCGGAGTGATTTTTATTTAATTGAACTTTTCGCCAAGCCGCTTATTTCTATAAATCTTTTGTAGGCTTGCTGTATTTTAGTCAAAGCTTTGAAAACTAAATCTTGAATGCCCGTTTCCTGGCCGTCGGCTGGCGAACTCAATTCCGCGACCGTGGTCGTCGCCAATAAAAGCTCCGCTTGATGATTTAAATCGTTGGCGACGGCCAATAAAATATTGGATTCGTTAAATAAAAATTGAGCTCGATCATTTTTTAACATTTTCAAATCACGCAGCCGGGCCAAGTCACTGCCTATTTTAAAAATCCTGGCATCGGCAGTTTTCAATAAAGATTTAGTTTGCGCAACCAGCAAAAACTCAACAATCTTGTTAATGCGCGGATTGTAGATATTTTCCCGCCAATTATTTATTTCGTTGGCCGATGCCTTGATATCAGAACCAGCATTAACGACAAAGGCATCCAGATATTCGGCCGATTTATTGAGAAAAGCCAAATAATCCTGCCGGATAACACCTTGTTCCACGCCAAGATCTTTAATCGCGTTCAAACTTTTGATCAAATCATCTATCTGTAAGGATAAAAAGTTTATGATTTTTTTGAGCGCCAGATCGCCGGTTTCACTGTTTACGCTTGCGGAAACTTCTTTTAAGGCGGACTTTAGCGCCTCGGATTGGGCAAAAACCCGGGGAGAAGTAGTAAATAACGAAACAAAAATCAGCAATCCGCCAATAATCCTAAACATTATTAATAATTTTTGATTAGTTCTTGAATTTGGGCGCCGAGCTCTTTCTCGGAATCAAGATGGTACGTAACTTCGCCGAGCTGAATCTGAAAATCCACGCTATCTCCTTCGATTTTTAGATCGTTGTCATTAACGCCGGATAAAAGCATCGATGAGGCGTTCTTGGCGTTGAAGTAAGCAAGGCCACCGAGAAAAACGAACACTAACGCGCTGGCGAGAGTTAAAGCCGCGCTGAATTTCAAAGTTTCTAAAAAGCTGAAGCTGCGCATCCAACGATTACGGATATTTTGAGGAGAGTTTAAAATTGAATTACGGGAACGGGCAATAAACCCTTCGTCGGGTTTTTCGGATTTTAGCGATTGTAAAATTTTTATTAGTCTGTCTTCCATGATGCTAAAATTTCCTTCAAATTACTGATAGCTCTGTGCTGTAAAAGACGAATCGCGCCCTCGCTCTTGCCAAGATTTTTCGCAATCTCATCATTGGAAAGGTCTTCAATGAATTTCATCGCAATCACGTCTTGCTGTTCGGGGGTCAATTTGGTAATCGCCTTTTTGACATTTTCCACGGCCAGGACAACTTCCAAATTCGTTTCGGACACTCCCACCACCTTCAGTAAATCCTCGTCCAGGTTCTCAAAACTCGCGTGCGATTTCTTGGTTCTGTAAAAATCAATTACCTTGTTGCGCGCTATCTGATAAAGCCAGCTGGAGAACGGGAACCCTTGGAATTTATAACCCTTCAGGTTCTGCCAGGAGCTTAGAAACACCTCGTGTGTCAGGTCTTCCGCCTCTGCCTTATTGTTGACCTTCATCAGGACAAACCGGTAAAGCGGGGCTATGTAATGGTCGTATAACTGGCCAAAACTGGCCTGGTCCCCCTCTTTGGCTTGCTTTATTAGATTTTGTTCGCCTTCTAGCATATATAACGAATAAATAGGCTTATTGTTATCGGTTGATAATTCAATAATAGCATAACTAAAAAGTCTCCGAGAGCACCCGGAGACTTATCAATGTTGCCTGATTCTAGCGCGTTTTAACCCCAAAGTCAAACATATACCATTTTAAGCGTGTAATCTTGAATTCCTATACTTTACAAGGTAGGATAGGACACATCGGGCCCATAGTAAAGTGGTATTACGGTGCATTCGCATTGCATAGGCGGGAGTTCGATTCTCCCTGGGTCCACAAATGCAATTTTTAAAACATTTTATTATTCCCATGGCCGTTATCGCCTTACTGCCAGGAATGGTCGCGGACGCGCAAACTACAACTTATGGCAACGGTGATTTCGGCAGCGGCAAATATGGCGGCGCGTCTGCAACGCCACCCGTAGTGTCACCATTGCCAACTGGTGGCGGAGATTTAATAAGCGAACAACTAGAAGACCTACCGTCCACCACCTCTCCGGCCGCCACCACAAGTATTATGATTGCCACCACCACGCCCATGAATATTGGCACTACCACCGTCAATACACCCGCAACGTCCTCACCGTCTTTCACAAAAAATTTGGGCCTGGGAACGAAAAACGAAGACATAAGGAAACTTCAGAGTTTTTTCTCAAGGTGTTCTGATTTTTACCCCGACAAATATGTCACGGGTTATTTTGGCTCCGCTACGAATGAAGCGGTTGTTAAATTTCAGGCCGCATATAAACTTCCCCAAACAGGATTTGTTGGACCCCTGACGATTCGGAAATTAAACGAACTTACAAAAACCGCCTGTGAGCCGAAACCGGTTGAAAAAAGCGTAAAATCTCCGGAGGAACTAAAAAAGGAAATTGAAGCTCTGCAGGGCGAGTTACTGAAAATTGTAAAAATTAAAGTCGGTCAACTAAAATCCGCTGTTGAGTTATTACTCAACAAAAAACTATAATAAACTTAATGGCCAAAAATAATCTTATTAAAATTATCGCGGTTATTGTTTTTGTCGGGGTATTTGTGGCGTGGCTAGCCATGGCTCAAAGCACGCCGCGGCTTCCCATTGTCGGTAGTGACACCAATAACTGGGGTACCATTCTTAATGGCTTTCTTGGCGAAGAGCATGTCGCTGACGGGACTCACAAACCCGATACTCTCAAGAGCATTTCCGGCATGACTAACGTCAAAGAATATGGAGCTAAGGGTGATGGGATAACTGACGACACAGCCGCAATACAAGCGGCATTAGATGCCTCACTTAATGTTTTCTTGCCGGCTGGCACTTTCAAAACAACAGCCCCCCTTACCATCAGGTCCGGACAAGCCGTCGTTGGCGCCGGCAGTCAATTAACAATTATTCTCAATACCACGACTACGGGGTTGAAGCGACAGCCGTCGGGCGACGTAAGAGATGTTGCTTTGAAAGGTTTCCGCATTCTAGCCGCCAACGATAGCTCAAACTCACTAATCGCCTTTGATCTCTCAAGATTTTCGTATTCGCAATTCGTGGATCTCGCGGCGCGGTTTCATCGCACTGGATTCAAGCTTTCTCGAGAAGTTGCTTCTGGTCAGGCTTATTTTGATACATTCCGCGACATATACGCGTTAAACAACCAGACTGGAATCCTCTTAGAGGACGTAGCAACAGGAGCCGTGCCTAATGCGAATACGTTTTATAACGTCGTTATTGAAGATGTCGGCGTATGGACGGGCGGCAACGGAATTGATTTATCCGGTAACGGCAATCTTTTTGTGGGCATCTACGCTGGCATACCAGGCGGCAATGCCGCCATTAAAATAAGAACGGTGGCGGCAAAAAACGTCATTATAAAACCGTATGCTGAATCGTCAATTACTTACGCGTTTGATGTGGGCGCGGGAACCAGCGGCAGAAAAAATCTTATTATTTATCCGCATATGGATAGCACCTCTATGACGCTGACCAATGCGCCTAACGATCCCGATCTGATTATTTTCGATGTAACCGGATTAAATAATTTTGCAATTTCAAAATCGGAGGCGCTGTTAAAGCTTGCCGCAACGAATCCAGGCGCTCGTACGTGGCAACTCATTTCCGGAGGGGGCGGAGAAATCGGGACGGGCGAATTTGGAATTCAAAGTACCGACAATTACAATGTTCCATTTAGGATTGCGAACAACGCACCGACAAATGCGATTATAGTAAGCAATCTCGGCGATGTATTTACCGCAACCGCTGGCGAAAATGCCAACGCCGGTAAATTAGGCATTGGGACGCGAAACCCTCAAAGTATCTTGTCGGTGGGAAACGGCCCGGGCGATTCTGTCTACCAATATCTTCAAATAGACGCTGAGTCTGGCCAGCCCCCCGTAGCAGATTGCGACAACGACCTGGAACGCGGGAGGCTGCTAGTTGACTATTCCGGCGCTTCCGGGGCGCACAAACTTTATATTTGCACCGGCGCAGCCAATGGATGGGATTCTGCGGCTCTCACGGATTAGGATCTAATTATCCACACCGCTCACAGCGGTAGAAGTTGTTTATGTTATAATCATAGGTATAACAAAGGTCGAAGAAACCTGTATAGATATAGAGATTTATGGTAATTGAAAATTGGTTGAATATTGTTAGAGCGTCCATCCAGCAAGTCTGGATAACAGTGGCGAGCTTTTTACCGTCGTTGTTGGGCGCTTTGTTAGTTTTAATAATCGGCCTGATTGTTTCTTCCGTATTAGATAGAATGGTAGAGCGTATGATTCACTATCTTAAATTGGATGCGCTTTTACGACGACTGGGAATTGAGGCCTTTATGCATAGAGCTAATATGAAACTTGATGCCGGAATTTTTCTCGGCAAGGTTGTATATTGGTTTTTCATTTTGGTCTTCGTGCTCGCGGCATCTGAAATTCTAGGCTTCTCCGCTCTTTCGGCTTTCCTAGGAACCGTATTGATGTACATTCCGCAAGTGCTCATTGCTGTTCTCATTCTCTTGGTAACTTTAATAGTTGCCAACTTTTTGAGAGGTTTGGTGAGAGCTTCGGTAATGAGCGCCAATATCGGTCATGCCAAAGCGCTGGCAACAATCACCTGGTGGATAGTAACGATCTTCGGTCTTTCCATTGCGTTGGATCAAGTTGGCGTAGCGATGGGTATTATTAATACCCTGATAACCGGCTTAATCGCCATGCTGGCATTAGCTGGCGGCCTTGCTTTTGGGTTAGGCGGCCGAGAACACGCTTCCCGCTGGATTTCCAAGTTGGAAAACGAAGTAACGCACCATCAAGGCTAATTCGTCGCCTGATAAAACAAAAAGCCCCGGGTTTGTGTCCAGGGGCTTTTTGTTTTATCTTGAGCAGTTCGGCTTCGCTCACTGTAAACCTGTCGAAGGATTTTTTGCTATTTCTTTTTTCTTAGGAAGGTGGGAATATCCCAAACGTCTTGTTCTTTTTTGTTTTCTTTAACGCTTCGTTCCGTAACCGTTGTTTCTGCTTCCTTTACGATTGGATTTCTGATAACAATTTCTTCGACTATCGGTGGCTTGGTAAATAAACTGTTAATGATTGAGGATTCTCCGTTTTTAAGCGCCGATCCGTTAAAACCGGTGGCGATAAGGATTACTTTGATAGCTCCTTTTTTGAGCTTTTTGTCGTGATAGGCTCCAAAAATGATTTTGGCGGACGGATCAACGGACTCCCCTATGATTTTGGCAACGTCGTGTATTTCATTAAGACGTAAATCCTTACCGCCCGAAACAGCGAATAAAAGCCCTTTTGCGCCATCTATGGAAACTTCCAGTAAGGGTGAATTAACGGCTTGGTTTACGGCTGTTATAGCCCTTTCTTGGCCCATACCTAAACCAATTCCGACTAAGGCGGAACCGGCGTCACGCATGATTGTTTTAACATCGGCAAAATCGACGTTGATAATGCCGGGCGTTGCAATCAACTCGGCAATGCCCTGAACGCTGTAACGTAAAATATCATCGATGTATTCAAACGCCTTCATCATCGGCGTTTCTTTCTTTATAACGCTAAAAATCCGGTCATTGGGAATAACAATCAACGTGTCTACTTTTTCTTTAAGTTTAATATACGCCTCCTGGGCAATTTTACTTCTCTGTACTCCTTCAAAAACAAACGGCTTGGTAACTATGGCAACGGTTAACGCGCCGATTTCTTTCGCGGCCTCGGCAATTACCGGAGAAGCCCCGGAACCGGTCCCTCCGCCTAAACCGGCGGTTATGAAAACCAAATCGGCGCCTTTCAGAGATTCAACGATTTCCGAACGGTTTTCTTCGGCCGCTTGCCGACCCAACTCCGGATTCATTCCGGTACCTAATCCGCGAGTCAGATTTTTACCTATGTAAATTTTATGCTTAGCGACGCAAAAATCTAAGTCTTGGGCATCGGTGTTAATGGCGATAAAATCTACCGACTTTACCTGAAAATCCCGCTGCATGCGGGATACGGCATTGCCGCCGCCGCCGCCAACTCCAATAACTTTGATTTTGGCTGAATAATCTCCTAAAGATTTCCTATTACTGGACATAAACTTATGGTGTAAATATATTAAACAATTTTTTGAAAAATGCCAAGACAGTGTTGACCCGCCCGGTTTTTACCCCGCTCAGTCTGTCGGCCCCGTGCAATAAGAGACCAAAAGCACAGGCCCATTCCGGATCCTCCAATTGCGAAATAGAATCCGAAGCCTTAGAAACATCAATTTCGGAGAGGTTTGGAACGCCGACTTGGGCGCTCAGTTTCAACTCTTGCTTGGTCAAATCTACCGTTGCCGGCAGCTTTGAACCTCCGCCAACCAAAACAGCTCCCGCCGGCAAATGAGCCGCTTTGCCGATCATTTTCAATTCACTATTAACTAATTCCATTATCTCGGCGAATCGCATTTCAATAGTTTCCGCGATAAGCCTGCGGGAAAAAGCCCCGCGAGCGGCAGAGTCAAATTTGTTAAGATCTATATTTTCCCTATTAGAAATCTCTTTGGCCACAGCCGAACCGAGAGTTAATTTAATATTTTCAGCCGAAGGAACGGAAATTTTCAAACGAATAGCAAGGTCGTTCGTAACATGGCCCGATCCAATCGGAAAAACCGCGGTGTGTAAAAGTTTATTCTCTTCGTAAACGCTCATACCGGTTTTGCCGAAACCGATATCAATCAGAACAGTTCCAAGCTCTTTTTGGTTTTTAGATAAAATAGCGCGGCTGGCCGCTAACGGCGCGAAAATCAAACCGGCAACGCTGCCGCCGGCGCTCTCAACGCACTTAGTTAAATTTTTAACGTTTGGCCCAAAAGCGTGGATAATCAAATTCAAAACCTCCAAACGATTACCAACCATTCCAAGCGGGTCTTTGACATCCCCCATATCATCAATAACGTACTGTTGCGTGACGTAGTGAATAACGGTTCGGTTGCCGGGTAATTTTATTGCTTGGGCATTTTCGGTTGCCCTATCAATATCATCCTGATTAATTTCGGAATCGGCTCGGACAACGGCGGCCATGCCTTTTGACGCTTGAGTTTTAAAGTCTGGACTACCAACGCTTAAAAAAATATTCTTGATCGCGTTGTTGGAAATTTTCTTGATCTCACTCAATACCTGACTAACTGCCCTGGTGGCTTCCTGTAAATCGTCCACCACTCCGCGGCGCAAACCGGCGGATGGCATTTTAAAAGTCTGCACCAAAGACAATGTTTTGTTTTTTTTCACCTCGGCCACTGCCGCTTTAATAGCGCTAGAGCCGATATCCAAGCCGACAACGTAATTTGAACTCATATTTTGATATTTAGAAGCCGCAAAAGCTCCTTTTCTTTATTGCGCATCTTTATTCTATCACTTTTTTTGTCATGCAAATAGCCCAGAAGGTGCAGAAAACCGTGTATGAGCATAAAGGCCAGTTTTGCTGAAATTTTCCCATGCCTAACCGACACCTGCCTGCCGACAGGCAGAGGCAGGAATTTTAAATTTTCAATTTCCAACTGTTCCCTACGGATATAATCGGGATTTAAGTATATTTCCCCAAGATATTTCATACCCCTCTTCATATCCGGACGGGGGAAGTCTTTTGGAGCGGGAAAAGAAAGCACGTTTTTATTCATCATCCGATTTGGGAGTAAATAGACTTCTAAATAGACATTTTTTTGCTTTAAAAAATTCGCCACTTGAACGGCGGATTTTTTAATGGCCGGTTTTAAATGGTCGAATTGAGCGTCTAAGCTCTCCACTAAAACCTTCATGGATTATTTGGAAATTTTCTGCTTTATTAATTCGCTGATTATAGCCGTGTCCGCTTTGCCGCGAAGTTCCTTCATAACCTCTTTCATAACCGGGCCGATTTCTCTGGAGGTTATGGACGCCAAAATTTTATCTATCGCCTTTTCGGTGTCTTCCCGACTCATTAATTTAGGAAGATAATTTTGAATGATTTCCAGTTCGCCTTTTTCTTTTTCCGCCAAATCCGCGCGATTGCCCTTTATAAAAATATCCGCGGCTTCTTTGCGTTTTTTGGCCTCGCTATTAAGCGATTGCAAAACTTCCTCGTCCGTCAGCGCATCGCTGCCGGTTTTAGTTCTTTTTTCTATCGACTTATTATTTAAGGCCGAGATTAATAAACGCAAAACGCCGACCGTCTTAGGATCGGCGTTTTTCATTGCGGTTTTTAGATCTGCGGTTAACTTTTCTCTAAGCATTAAAATTCACCTAATTTCTTGGCGCGTTCTCGTTCGTGTTTTTTTTCTTCGCGATGCAGGGCGGAGAGTTTACGTTTTAAACGATTGGCCGGCCTGGTACGAAACCGGCGCTTCTTTGCTTCGCGCAAAACTCCGCTTTGCTGAACTTTTTTGATGAAACGGAAAATTAGTGAATTAACCGCTTCGCCTTCTTTTTTTCTGACCTCCATCATAGTTGTTAGATAATAACAATTAGCGGGCTACTTATCAATATCCCCCTTCTTTGTCCACCCCCACACCATAACGAGAATTTGCTGGCGCGCTTTAGCGATTCTCGTTTGGTGTGGGGGTCCACCCGCCGAGTAAATGAAGGTGCAGGTGGTCTATCATCTGCCCGCCCTCCCGGCCAACATTAAAAACCAGTTTATATCCCTTAAGGCCGATTTTTTCGGCAACCGCTTTGGCGGTATAAACGACTTTCGCGATAATTTCATTGTGATTATTCTGCAAATGGGCAATGGATTGAATGTGCTCTTTCGGAATAATTAAATAATGTACGGGCGCCGACGGACGAATATCCTTAAAAGCCACGGCTTCGGCAGTTTCCAGAATGACATCGGCCGGAATTTCTTTTTTTCCTATTTTGCAAAATAGACAGTCGGCCATTATTTCATTCGCCTCTTGAGAGCATCAGCCACTTTCTTTAACGGAACGGTTTCTTGGGCGCCGGTTTTCATGTCGCGGATTATAATTGATTGTTCAAAAGCCTCTTGTTGGCCAAAAATTAAAGACAGAACCGAACCGGCTTTGTCGGCAGCTTTAAGCTGGGCGCGCAAAGATTCCTTACCCAATGACTCCAACACGTCCAAACCGGATTCACGCAATGTCTCTATAAGAGAAAGAGCCTTAACCTTAGCCAGGTCGCCAATATGAATTAGGAAGACTTTGGGTTTTGGCCGCCCTACCAAATTAATACCTCTGGACTTAATTATTTCCACCAAACGTTCAAAGCCGATTGCCGCCCCAACTCCCGGAGCGTATTTTCCCAACATTTCAAGCAAGTAATCATAACGGCCGCCAGCCGCCAACGCTAAGCCCGACCCCTCCGTAAAAATTTCAAACACCGTTTTGCTGTAATAATCCAAACCGCGGACCAAATATTGGTTCAGCGTGTAAGGAAGTTTTACTTCTTCCAAAAATTCCAGAACTTTTTTGAGATGTTTTTTGCAATCATAGCAAATCGTATCTAAAATACTCGGAGATTCTTTTTTGAGGACGATGCAGTTTTCGTTTTTGCAATCCAAGAGACGGAGAGGGTTAAGACGCAAACGGCGGCGGCAATCGCCACACAAAGATTTTTCTTTTGATGAATAATAATCCAATAGTTTTTTCCTAAAAACCGGACGGCATTTCGCGCAGCCAATGCTGTTTAGCTGTAAATTTAATTCTTTAATTTTCAAATCCTGAAGAAGGCGGTAGCTGGTAATAATAACCTGGGCGTCATAAATAGGGTCGCTGTCGTTGCTGATAATTTCAAAACCTATCTGGTGAAATTGGCGAAACCGTCCAGCTTGCGGCTGTTCGTGGCGAAACATAGGCCCTTCATAATACAACTTAAGCGGCTGACCAAGACGGCTAAGGCCGTTTTCAATGTAAGCGCGGGCAATGGGCGCCGTTCCCTCGGGACGCAAAGCAAGAGAGTCTCCACCCTTGCCGCGCACAACAAGTATTTGTTTTTCAATAACGTCAGAGGTTTCGCCAAGCGAACGCTCAAAAAGCTCCACTCTCTCTAAAATCGGGGTTTCGATTTTAGAGAAATTATAAAAATCTGCCGTTTCTTTGGTAACTTTGCGTATTTTATCCCAAAGCGGCTGCTCGTCGGGCAAAATATCGTGCATTCCCTTAGGAACTATAATTATAGATTTTTTAGCTTTCTTAGAGGCCATTTTTAATTATTCCGAATTCGCTAAGCGGAAAAACCCGCAAGCGCGCTATGCCGACTATATCACTCCTGGAAATCGGTCCCCAATTGCGAGAATCAAAACTATTATAACGATTATCGCCTACGACAAAGAACTGGTTGTTGTCTAAGATAACATCTACTAAGCCATTAACTGGTCCGCTAATTTTAATTTCTTTTTCTCCATCAAAAACTACGGCGCTGTTATGATTCACAACCACATGATCCCCGGGAAGACCGATTATTCTTTTAATGAAAAAAACTGAGTGATCATTGGGGTAGCGAAACACAATTACATCTCCCCGATCCGGCGCACGAAAACGGTACGTAATTTCATCAATGATAAGATAATTTTCATTTGAAATATTTGGTTCCATACTGGCGCCGCTTACTAGAAAAGGCTGGGCCAGGAAATTACGGATAATAAATACGGTTACAAGGGAAATTATAACGACTTCCGATATTTCCCAAACCGATGACCAAAACTTTTTCATAAAATACGTATAAATTATGTATTATAATATGTTAAAATACAACAAGTATGAAATTTGAACCAAAATTGTTAATTGCCCTAGGAAATCCTGACGCAAAATACCAAAATACATACCACAATGTCGGTTTTCTTTTTGTGGATAACTTAGAAGAAAACCGACAAATTTTAAATTTTCAAATTTCAAATTTCAAATCAACGGAATACATGAATAAGTCTGGGATGTTTGTGGCCAAAGAATTAAAAAGGGCCGGCATAAAGCCGGAAAATCTGCTTATTGTTCACGACGACAGCGACATTGAGCTTGGAAAATATAAACTATCTTTTGGCCGTGGCGCCGCGGGCCATCACGGGGTGGAAAGCGTTCAAACCACGCTAAAAACCAAAAACTTTTGGAGATTAAGGATCGGTATAAGACCGGTAGACGAAAAAGTTCGTCAGAAATCCGAAATATTCGTGCTTAAAAAAATCAATGTCGCGGACAAAAAAACACTGGACGGCGTTTTCGCGGAAATTTCTAAAACTTTAGCGAAGTAATCTTAAGATTCAAAATAAACGATACTGTGCCATCGGTGTTTGCTTTGATATTAGAAAGCGGCAATACCACGTCTTTAAAATTTGGCTCCTCGATCATTTTGTTTTTGAAAGTGATGACGGCCGTATCATTAACCGCCCGGCCCGACAACGAAACGTTGAGGGACGGATCCACGTAGACGCGCTCCAGAGTCACTTTTTCAGCCGCTAAGGTTCGCAATTTTACCCAAAGCGGCGACCAGGGAATGGTTTCTTCCTGGATTTTAGCCACTAAATCAACGTCACGGTTAAAAAGCCGGACTTTGGTTTGTAAATCCGCTATATCCTGTAAAGGAACCGAATTGCTTTCCGTTAAATCTTGGCTTACTACTTTTGAATATCTGATTAAAATAAAGTTAGCCACGGTAAAAACTAAGGCAACGAAAATAAAAGTTCCGGCAATGAAATTACGCCATTTCTTGATAAAACGGAGCGTTGATTCTCGGAAATATTCTTCCTCCACGCCTACAGCGGTAAGGGTTATAAGGCGATCCTTGGATCGAGGCAGTTGGCCGCGCAGAGCCGCGCCCAAAACGCCATACCAGAGAGGCGAAAGCTGACCAAATTTCATTATCGTCAAAATCTGGACATTTAATCCAAAACTAACCTTTACGGCCTGGATAATTTCTTTGCTGATAGGAGTGTTAATCAGCAACACTTCGGTCACCGACGCTCCCCATCGACTAGAATAAAAGTTCAGTATTTGCTTCACGTGGCTTATCAGAAAATCTTGAACATCCTGACTAGTGAGTTTGCGTCCGCTGATTTCTTTCTGTAAAGACGCCCAAGATTTGAAGAGATTAAAATAGAGATTGCCGTTTTTTACGATCATTAAATCCGGCCCGTCACTGGAAAGATTGATAACAAGATACGGGATCTCTGGTTTTAGGCCAGCGGCATATTCTTTTATTATCCTGGCAAGCGATAAAGAAGAAAATTCCACCGCGATTGTGAAAAAATTCGCTTCTTTGAGTAAGTTGATTACTTCTTCAACGCCCGCGGAATTAGCAAAAGCCCCCAAAATTTCCATTTGACCCTGCTGGTTTTCACCTAAAATCTGATAACTGTAATAAGACGATTTAATATCTATCGGAGAAATCATCCGCAAATTAAGCTCGGCGGTTTCCCGAACATTTTTTTCGGCCACCAAAGGCATTGCAAGCGCCTGCGTGTAAACGCCGTCCGAAGGAATGATCGCGATGACGTGAATTGGCTTATTAAGCGACGCAATTTGCTGATGGAGAGCTTTGAGACCAACGATTACCTTTGCACGATCTTGAATTTTACCGTCGGTTATCAGTCCGGGCGGCAATTGCACAGAAGCCTGCTTTAATTTTCCGTTTTCAATTCTTGCGAAACGCAAGATTAAATCGGATATTTCCAAACCGCCGATTGACGGAACCGGATTAAAAAAATTTTTAAGATTATCCAGAATCATAATGCGGTTTCTTTAAGTGATTCCACTTTCACTTCTCCGGTTATGGAATCTACCTGCAAAATTGCGACCATTTGCCTGCGAATCGCAAAAGCGCTGCCAACAGCAGTAACCTGGTGCTTCCCCGTTCCCGCGCAAGTGTCCTTACAAATAGCTACCATCACCGCGCGCTCTCCTAAAGTCAGCGTATAAGGAGAAGGGCACGAAGAATCCGGGCAATTTTTATTGAGAACAATTTTAATAGTGGCATCATCAATACCGGCTCTGGCGGCGGCCAACGCTTCCGCTGAAAGACGGGCGGCAAGATTGGAAACATTGAAATAATACGTCAAAAAAGCAATGGCGATTGCGATTTCAATAATAATGCCCCCAAACAGAAGCATAGTAGGCAAACTTGAGATTCCTCTTAGTCGCATTTTATGGGCTGTAGTTAATAATCACGTCGTCAACCGTTGGACTTTGGCCTCCGTAAGTCGTTAGTAAAATTTTATAACGGACATAACGCCGATTATTATGATCGGCGCGCCGAATTTTGACCTGAATATTGGGACCGGCCGGTTCATAAAAAGTCATAGACGTGCCATCGGAGCCAAGATAATTCCAAGGTCCGCTTGAACTGTTGGAAGAAGCGATTTGGAAACTGACTTCGGCCCCGGAAGGAAGATTGCCCTGCCACATTACCGTATTAATAGCCGCGCCACCCGTGGCTTGAGTATCAAAAATACTGGAAGTAAGCTCTGCTGAAGATGGCAATACTGGCGCGCTGAACGAAGTAACAACTTTGTAATCGCTGACAGTGCAGGTATCTCCGATACCGCTGTTATTGCAATTAAAACTGATCCAGCCAATAACGTCATTCCACGCCCAGCCGCTAAAAAATCCGCTGGAAGTATTAAAAGTTACGCTATAGTCGGGCGAAACGCCGAAAAAGCTGATCCAACCGATATTGTCATTCCAACCCCAACCGGAAAGGTTCCCCAAACCGTCATTTACCACACCCCAGTTACCGGCGCCTCCCGCGCAATCCGCCGCTGGAGGTGTTGGCGTCGTGGCGCAATCCAACGCAATATAGCCGACACTAGAAGAAGCGTACCCCTTTAATTCACTATTCGTAACCTCAACTTCGCCATTGCCGAAATCAATCCAGCCAATAGCGTTATTCCAAGCGTAACGTTCGGAAGCGCCAGTATTAATATTAGCCGTAACCGCTAAAGCAACACCGGCCACGACGCCGACACCTCCCAAAACTAACGAGGCGCTCAAAATTATTTTTTTGTAAAAATCAGATTTCATTTTTTAAAATCCTTGAACCTTAATAGATCCCGGTTGCCCCATATCATCAATGTCGGTCGCGGTGTCGTATCGGCCATTAGGAGCAGTGATCGGCCCGGTTTGGCCGCTTCCGCCCGACCAGTCAGTTTGTCGAAAAACCAAGTTGTGCCCTCGAGTTAAATATTTATTAAAAGATGTCGTTGGAGTATCTCCCCCCTCGGGCCAGGAAACGACAACGGTAATTTTTTGCGTGGAGGGATCATCGGCGCCGCCGGAGGTGACAATATTGCCGTCGCTATTACGGTTGACGTTTTCTAAAACAAAATAACGCGTAAAGGAAATACCGTCCAATTCAATAGCTTCCGCGCCGCTGGAAGCGATAAAAGACGGACCGGAAGTCGCTAAATGATACTGAGTTGGGGATTTTTCCAGACTATAGATGTTGAGCCAGCCGCCTTCGGTATAAACACTCGTTTTATCCAGCAATTCCTGGCCAAGAGACGTAGCGCTTTGGATATTTTTATTTTGAACGTTAGAACGCAAACTAACGGTAATCGTCAAAACCGCGCCGCTGATAAGAATACCGGCAACCGTAATTCCAATAAGAATCTCTATCAAGGATTGCCCCTTTATACTTAACTGCTTTAAGGTATTACTGTTCTTGAATAGCTCCTTGAGCATTGATAGTAATCGTTTTGGTTGAGGAAGTGTTGCTTATTAATCTTATAGTAACACTCGCGGCAGAGTCGGGCAAACCGGTTATCTTGGCAAAAACAGTATCCTTGCTTGAACCGCTGGCCGGATCGGAAAATTCCACCGACGCAGGCAAAGAAACGGTCGTGGAAGCCGCAATAAACGCCGGGCCGCTGAAAAGCATATAAGCATCACGCCCGCTTGCGGGATTATCAAAACGCACACCCCATTCTGTCGCGGATTCTTGATTGGCGGCTTTTGACTGGACATCGCGCAAAAATCCAACCATTGATTTAGCGGTCAGATTTAAATCCTGCTCCTGCCGAAACCCTGATAAGCTCAAGAAACCGCCTAAACCAATAATGACGGTAAGCGCCACCACAATTAAAACCTCCAATAGGGTAAAACCCAATGGCCTCCGCATTAAAATTGAGTCACTAATTGATAAACCGGCACGAGTATAGAAAGCGCGATCAAAGCGATAATACTGCCGATAAAAATAAGCAGTAGCGGCTCAATAAAAGCGACGAGGCTCTTAACAGACGCGCTGATTTCCGAATCGTAAAAATTGGCCAGTGTCTGCAGAACTTCATCGAGATGGCCGGCTTTTTCCGAGATCGCCACCAAATTAATGACTACGGGCGGAAAGATTGTTTCGCGGCTGAAAGCCTCTCCTAAAGTTAATCCGCGCGACACCCCCTCGCTCGCAACCCTCTTAATGGCCATCTTAAGACTCGGATGGACTACCGCATCAGCGGTAATATTTAAAGCATCCAAAATTGGCAGGCCAGCCGACATCAACGAACTCAAGGTTGCCGCGAATCGCTGAATAGCAATTTTGTAGATTACCTCGCGGACTATCGGGACTTGATTTAAAATAAATGCAACAAATTTCTGACCGCTAAGCGTCCTTTTTATAAAAAACCAACTAAAAACAGTCAGAAAAACCATGACGCCAAGAATAATTCCGATGTTATTACCCATAAAAAAACCGACGGAAAATACAATGCGTGAAAAAAACGGCGGTTGAAAACCTCCGCCTTGAAAAACAGTGGCAATCCTGGGCAAGGCGAATGTAATCAGGAAGAAAAGTATTGCCAGGGAAAGAGTGAATAAAATAACCGGATAAACTAAAGCGGAGCGTATTTTGTTGCGCAGATCGTTTTCTTTTTCCAAGCTAACGCTAAGACTTTCAAAAACTTTCTCCAGATTTCCCGATGCCTCTCCCGACTTTACCAAATTTATAAAAACCGGAGAAAAGTATTTCGGGTAGGCGGCAAAAGTCTGGTAAAACGGCTGACCCTTCTCTAAATTAGCCCTGACTTCCAACAATAAAGATTTGACTACTTTCTTGTCAAAATTGGCAATTAACACATTAATCGCCCGGAATAAATCAGTGCCAACCCTTAACATCAGTGCTAAATATTTGGTCAGGAAAATCTTATCAACAACGTTGATAGTTTGGCCAAAAAGACCGCGCGCCTTACGCTCAAGACTCCGCTCTGCCGTAACTGTAATAGGCTTTAACCCTTTACTGGCCAAAAATTCTAATACCTGACCACTGCTTTCAGCTTCTAAAACGCCTTCGATATTCTTACCGGAAGAATCCGCCGCTTTATAGTTAAACTTCATACTGATTATTTAATTATAGCACATCAAAACAGGAGACCAAGATTCGAACTAACATCAATTTAGTGAGTCAATTCCCGCCCAGATTCAAGGCACGAGGAGCGCTGTGTGCCAGTAGGCACATAAGCGACGAGTAACAAAGAAGATGGGCGGGAATTGACTCACCCGAAGGGAAGAGAGAATTTGGCCAATTTCTTCGTCACTCCTCGTCGGGGTGCTATCAAGCACGACCTCCTCGTCGTTCCTCGAACTCGGCTCAAATTCTCTCTTCTAAATTTGACGGTAGTTCGAATCCTGGTCTCCTTATTCCCGAATAACGCGTAGCACCTCCTCAATAGTAGTCATCCCTTTCTCGGCTTTTCGTAAGCCATCTTCAAACATGCTAATCATTCCGTTTTTGCGAAGGGCTTTCTTTAGATTATCCAACGTAAAATGAGGGTCCACAATAATACCGCGCATTTCTTCATTCACCTCAAAAGCTTCAAAAATTGCCATCCTTCCCTTGAAACCGATAAATCCGCAGGACTGGCAACCCTTGCCTTTAAAAAGTTTTTTCGGTAATTTGTCGGCATCGGCGCCGACTAGTTTAAGTTGATTTTTAATAGCCACGACAATTTCCGGACTAATATCATGCGGCTTAACGCATTCCGGACAGATTTTTCTGACCAACCGTTGGGCCATTACCAAATTCAAAACTGCCGCGGCCAAGAATGGCTCCACTTTCATATCAAACAAACGCGGAATGGCCGATGGGGCGTCGTTGGTATGCAAACTGGAAATAACCAAATGACCGGTTAATGCCGCTTGCACCGCAATGTCGGCAGTTTCGCTGTCGCGAATTTCACCTACCATGATGATATTCGGGTCCTGGCGCAACAGCGCTCTCAGCCCGCTGGCAAAAGTGATACCCGCCGCCGTATTAACCTGCGTCTGATTAATGTACTTCATATCGTATTCAACCGGATCTTCAATCGTGCAAATATTTACCTCCGGCTTGTTTAAAACATTTACCATCGCGTAAAGCGTCGTGCTTTTGCCTGAACCGGTAGGACCGGTAACTAAAACGATGCCGTAAGTTTTCGCGATATTTCCTTTTACCGACCGGATAGTGTCTTCAAGCATGCCGATCTCCTCAAAAGCCAGCGCGCGATTAGTCGCTAAAAGCAAACGCATTTCCACTTTCTCGCCATAGAAAGTTGGTATGACCGCAACGCGAATATCCAACGGCTCGCCGCCGGCCTGATAACGAAACCGGCCGTCTTGCGGTTTGGCATGCTCATCCAAGCGCAAAGCGCCGAGTAATTTTACCCGGGCAACGATCGGGGCGTGAACTTCTTTTGGCAGTCTGAGAACTTCATGTAAAACACCGTCAACTCTATAACGCACCAAAATTGACTCTTCCAGAATTTCCAAGTGAATATCGGAAGCGCGGGAAGCAAGTGCGTAGGAAATTAAGCTGTTTACAATAGCCACGATAGGCACCTCCGCGGCCGCTTCTTTTTCCGCTTTGCCGAATATTTGAGCGCGTATTGACGCTTGAATATTTTCCTGAATACTCGTTTTAAAATCCTCGGCGGACCGGCGCCCGTAAATCTCAAAACCCTTATCAATATCATCGGCAGAGCCGAGGTAGGGTATAATTTTCGCCTTAAAACGGCTGTTTAAAAACTCAATCGCGGCAAGATCGGTTGGATCGTTCATTGCCACGTGCAAAGCGCCGTCAGGATCTTTTTTAAAAATGATTATTCTTTTTTGCCGCGCGATGTCCTCCGACAAAAGCCGGACGGCCGCTTCGTCAATAGACTGATGAACAAGGCTGGCAAGCGGCACTCCGAAATAACGGCCGACCAGCTGTTTGTAGTAATCAAATTGGATGTAGTTACGCGAAACCAAAATATCCGCCACTTGCTGCCCCATACGCTTGGCAATGACCAAAATGGAATCGAAATCTTCTCCGGTAATAAGCTTTTCTTTTACCAGAATTTCTTTTAACTGCTGATCGGGAATTTTTACCATAAACCTGCCTTTACCATAAGTATAGTAAAGATTGCCGTTGGAATCCAAAGATAATAAAAAGAAAGGCGAAATTCTTTTTTTCTGGAAACTAAAAGATACCCGACGGCAACCAATAGCGCGGCGGCAAAAACCAAAACTGCGTAGAGAGTCCACCAAGGCTGTCCCACTAATAATATGCCACAGGCAAAAAGATAATATTCCGCCGGCTCAAAAAAACGCTCGCCGTGTTTTTTATTCAAAATCCGCGTTCCAACTAAACCTATAATGGAAACAACGAGCGCGATTAAAGTCTTAAAAAAGTAATTAGTAAAAGCGTAAGAAACAAAATAATTAATGCCCTGATATGGCGGCAAATAAAACTTAGAAAGCGGGCCGGCTTTCCAAAGATTATATTGCTGATAACTCAAATAAGAACCAAGAAATAGAAAAGCTATCACCGAAATCAAAAACACGGCTCGGGCAACGCGCAATAACAAATGAGGGCGCATTAGAATCTGCGCCCCCAAAAGCATCGCGAGAGTTACTAGACTATAGATCCAAACCGGGGTCATTACCTACTTCATAAATACCTGTAGCATTGCCGCCGTCGGTTGATTCTACGTCGTCACTGCCTCCATTGGCATAACGAGCGCTTTCCATCTGCGCATTCAATTCAAACCATTTATTCGTATTATCGCACTGATAAGCATAGGCCTGAAATGTGCTGGAAGCTTGATTACCTAATGGGTCCTGCGGCAACGTGCTCAAAGGAGAGCCGCCGGGGACTGTTGAAAGGTTAACTGGAACCCATCCTAAACCAGCAACAGTTCTATCGCCAACCACCCGCGTACCGGTGAAATTCGATACTCCGCCTGTAACGCTAACCCAATAATTAGTCCCACATGCTCCACTACCATCCAAATCTGGACTAGAAACAGTGGAGAGATACAAAACTATAGCGCCCCTAACTGTTGCTAAATCAGAAATCCTTTGTGAATCCCGAGCTTGGGAAAACAATTGCGCCGGATTTAAAATTAATACGACCGCGGTTGCTAATATTGCGATAATTGCTATTACGATCAGCAATTCTATTAATGTGAAACCTTTTTTTGTTAATGTAATCATACGTTTAACTTTACGCTGACTCTCATTAGTGTCAAACCCCGGGTGTGGATAACTTTTATTTTAATGTAAAAACTGGTCAAAAGCTTTGTAGCTGCCCCAAGTTGTCGAGACTTTAGGCTCCTCGACAAAAACCTTAGAATAATTCTTTCGAATTATTCGGGCTACCAAACAAAGGTTGGTTAAGCCCTTCGACTACTTATTTTCAAACAGTGTTTGAAAATTTTAGTTTAAATGATCCACGCACAGCTTCCGCTACGCGTGCCTTGTTACGACTTAGCCCCTGTCACCGATCTTACCTTGCAACGACGGACGTCGCTGTTCGGGTATTACCGGCTTCCTTGACTTGACGGGCGGTGAGTACAGGACTC
>CAYHZT010000005.1:0-26896 GCA_964361325.1 uncultured Candidatus Saccharibacteria bacterium | reverse complement strand
TTTCTGGGTATTCCAACGACATACCTTTCTTTTAAGTATCCGCGGTACATTAAAAAGGTAGCTTTATTTTCAATAATTTTAAGCATTCCTATAGGAATAATCGCCGACCATATTATGGAGCAAACCGGCGGCTGGCTTACGTATTCAATCTTCGGATCGTTTCGGCTGTTTGATTATGTGATTGTCGATCAGATAGTATGGGTTTTCTTGTACGTATATTTTGTCGGTCTTTTTTATGAAGTCTTTATAGATCAACATAAAACAGTCGGTACTATCCCCTCAAAATTTAAGCCATTCGCAATTTTCATGTCAGTAATTCTTGGATTATTTGTGTTGACGCATTATTTCAGCCCGGCTCTGTTAAATATTGACTATTTTTATTTGAAACTTGGGCTCATAGGCATGATCCCGTTGGTTATCGGTTTGTTTAAGATACCCGAAGCGTTTGGCGGTATTCTGCGAGCCGGGGTTTATTTTTTCATACTGTCGTTAGTTTATGAGCTAACCGCTCTATCATTAGGCCAATGGTCTTTTCCGGCCGAAAATCAATTTATAGGAGTAGTACAAGTTTTCGGCATCCGTTTTCCATTTGAAGAACTCTTTTTTTGGATAATCATTGGCGCGGTAGCCGTGGTGGCTTACTATAAACTTGTAGCTGAAAACGGAGAGAAAGGTCGAGTATGATGTCATAAATATATGAAACAAAGTTTAGGAAAATTAGACAGAATTTTGCGGTTTGCGTTGGCGGTTTGGTGGCTTGGCACTCCATGGGTTCCACAATTTGAAGTCGGGTTGATAAACACAATCATTATTGTCGTTGGTTGGATAGCGCTAGTAGAAAGTTTTACTGGCTGGTGTTGGCTGCACACTCTTTTAGGCATAGACAATAAAAATCAATAGCATCTCGACATTTGCCGCAATCGCATTGTTACCGATTATTTTCCAGGATTTACGTAATTCAAAGAATTAGCTGTTGACAACGGTTTAGTTTTCTGCTATATTAGAACCTAAGCTGAGAGACTTAGTCGATTTTCTAGCGAATTAACAATAACAAGCAAACAAATGAAAGGAACTATTAAAACTCTCACGGACCGTGGATTTGGTTTCATTGCCCGTGAAGGCGAAACGAAGGACCTCTTTTTTCACTCTAAAGAATTGAAGGGTGTAACATTTGACGAGCTTAAGCAAGGTGACGCGGTTACCTTTGAAGTCGTCAATGGCGAAAAAGGCCCCAGCGCCACGAATGTGTCTCGCGCGTAAGCGCTAGTCCGAAAAACCGCCCCGATATTCATCGGGGCGGTTTTTTAGTTGGCTATTTAATCGCAATCGTGGTAAACTACGGGCAATGAAACTAACCGGAAGAATAAAAAGTGTTTTGGAAAAAAAGTTTCAAAAAGTATTAAAAACACCGGCTAGTTTTGATTTCTTTTTGGCGATCCACGGCTTCATCAAACACATTGAATTGAACCCGGCTCTTTGCGCCAGCGTTTTGTCAAAATCCAAATCCAATCAGGAATTAAATATCCCCGGTAAATACATCAATCTAAAACGGATTTATCAGGGCTTGGAAGACGTCAATACTAAGTCCAGCGCCGATTTAGGGCACGAAAGATACTCGATAATTGTTGAGTTAAACAAAATCCAGAATAACGATGTTTCGGACAGCAATTCGTTTTGGAAAAAGCGGGAATTATTCAGAAAATTGGCCGGCGAGATTTATCAAAGACTGAATCCGACATCGGTATAAATAAAGCTGTCCGAAATACTTCGGACAGCGCTCATTTCTATGGCAAAAGACAATGTAATTTTACGATTCAATAAAGTATTTTTTAGTTATGATTTTAATAAGCCGATCTTACAGGAGGCTAATTTTTCTTTGCGGCGGGAAAGTAAGCTGGCGTTGATGGGTCAGAACGGCGCCGGAAAAAGCACGATTTTTAGTTTGATTACCGGAGTGCTCAAGCCGGAAGAAGGAATGATATCAACCGACCATGAAATAAGCATCGCGATTTCCCGGCAGGTAATCCCCCATAACCAGCTGGATATGACAGTGCGGGAATTTTTCGAAGCAGTCTTCACCAAAAAAATCTATGACATTGATCCGCAAATTGGAAAAGTCCTGGACGTAGTGCATTTGGAAGCTCCGCTAGAACGAAAGATCCGCTCATTTTCCGGCGGTCAACAAGCTCGCCTGCTGCTCGCCTCCGCGCTAATTCAGAATCCCGACCTCCTGCTTTTAGACGAACCGACTAACAATCTTGATTCGGAAGGACTGGAGCATCTCGCCAAATTTCTCAAAAATTATAAAAACACCTGCGTTGTTATTTCTCACGACGCGGATTTTTTAAACTCATTCACCACCGGCGTTCTTTATCTGGATGTTTTTACCCATAAAGTTGAGCAGTACGCGGGAAACTATCTCGACGTGGTCAAAGAAATCGCCGCTCGTATCGAAAGAGAGCAGATGAAAAACGTCCGTTTGGAAAAAGATATTATTAACCGCAAAGAGCAGGCGGGTTTCTTCGCGCAAAAAGGCGGCCACATGCGCGACGTGGCCCGGAAAATGCGTGAGAAAATTGAAGAATTAGAGGAGGAGAAAGTAGAAGTCCGCCAGGAAGACCGGACGATAAGAAAGTTTATCATCCCCCGCCAGGAAGATATGACCGGCGTAATTCTTTCCATTAGTTCGGTTTCTATAATGCGACATGGCAAGCCGGCGAAGTTGAAAGTGAATATTGCTTTGAAACCCAAAGATCACTTACTTCTCGCCGGGCCGAATGGGATCGGCAAGACTACCCTGTTGGAATGTATCGCGCACGGAAAAGCCGTAGGAACTAAAATAGAACCGGGTATTCGCGTCGGTTATTACCGGCAAGATTTTTCCACGCTAGACCCTAAAGAAACCGTCTACCGTTCATTGGCGGAAGTGACGCAGGAAGGTTCTTCGGACCAGGCGCTTCGTTCGGTGGCATCCGGATTTCTCCTGGACGCGGAAATATTAAAGAGCTCCGTGGGCAGTCTCTCCGAGGGTCAAAAAGGCCTGGTGATGTTCGCGCGCCTTGTACTTCAACGGCCGGGAATTCTTATCTTGGACGAACCGACCAACCACATAAATTTCCGCCACTTGCCCATAATTGCCGAGGCTCTGAATAAATATGACGGGGCTATGATTCTGGTCAGCCACGCGCCGGAATTCGTGAAAAAAATACGCATTGACGAAACATTAAACCTCGCGACGCTGGCGAAAAAAGAGAATAAATAAGGTTCTTTACCCAACCTCAAGAATGAGGTATTTTATCAAGCCGCTCGCGGTTTTGACGATGGTCGTTTCTCCGACGATATGGTTCATCAGCACGGAGCCTAGCGGAGATTTATAGGAAATACGGCCATTGCTTGGGTCGGTTTCTTCGGGTCCAACGATTTGAAATACTTGAGAAGAGGCCGGTGGCGCGCCCGCGGGAACGACTATCTGAATAACAACGGTGGAGCCGATTTGGACTTTTCCGGTGGCGTTTGGTTTTATAGACACGGCGCGCTTGAGCTGGTCAGTAACGCGCAGGATTTCCCGGTGCGTGCCGCGGAGCTTTCCTTTGGCATCTTTGTATTCGGCGTTTTCGGACCGGTCGCCATAATCGGCGGCGCGCTTGGCATCGCCCGCAAGATTGGGTATGGACGCCTTCAAGCGAACAAGCTTGTCTTTAAGCCGCTGAATACCCTCGGGAGTAAGATAAATGGGACTCTCATCCCGTATTTGCAACTTTTCGTGCCGGCTTTTTGGAATTTGCATGAATAAAGTTAAGAATAAGGAATTTCAGATGATGGGTAAAGTGGTATTGAGCTAAAATATTTATGATAGGATTTAATCAATGTACGATTTAGTCGTAGTGGGCGGCGGGCCGGCGGGGATGATGGCGGCCGGCAGAGCGGCGGAAAAAGGCCGGACTGTTTTATTACTCGAAAAAAATCCGGGCTTGGGCAAGAAACTACTCATTACCGGCGGCGGGCGGTGTAATGTAACCAACAACAAAACCGATATCCGCGCCATGGTTTCAAAATACAAAGGCAATGACCAGTTCCTTTTTTCCGCCTTTGCCCAATTCGGCGTTAAGGAAACGCTTAAATTTTTTAATGAAAGGGGTATGGCCACCAAGGAGGAAAATGAAGGCAGGATTTTCCCGGTTTCAGACAACGCGAAGTCCGTTTGGGACGTGTTGGTAAATTATCTGAAAGAAGGTGACGTAAAAATACAAACGGGCGTTGAAGTTGCCGGTCTTTCGATTGATCCAGACACGAGACGTATCGTCATTAAAACAAAGAATAACGAAAAAATTTTCGCCGAATCCTGCGTTCTCGCCACGGGAGGCGTGTCCCGTCCGGAAACCGGTTCGACCGGAGAGGGCTTCCGGTGGTTAAAAAAACTCGGGCATAAGATCATCGAAAATGACGTCGCGCTCGTCCCGGTCGCGCTTTCAGACGCGTGGGCGAAAAAACTCAGCGGCGTCACGCTCAAAGATATCAAACTCACGACTTTTCAAAACGGCCAAAAACAAGCGAGTGCGAACGGCAAGCTTCTCTTTACGCACTTTGGCGTCAGCGGCCCGACGGTGCTTAATATGAGCAGGGAAATCGGCGAGTTGTTGAAATACGGCGATGTCGTCATTGAAATCGATCTTTTTCCGAAGACTGATCTTGGCGCGCTCCGCAAAAAACTGCAGGAAATCCTGGTTGGCGAAAGCAATAAAAAACTTAAAAACGTTTTGAATAAACTGATTCCCGCCACGCTCGTATCCGCGCTTTTGGACATTGCCAATGTAAACGGCGATACGGCGAATCACAGCATCAGCGCCGAGTCGCGCAAGAAATTAGTCACTCTGATGAAAGCAATTCCGCTGAATGCGTCCGGCCTGCTGGGAGCAAGTAAGGCCATCGTCTCGTCTGGCGGAGTGGCGCTCGAGGAAGTTAATTTCAAGACGATGCAGTCCCGGCTGATTCCCGGACTCTATCTGGTCGGAGATGTGTTAAACGTGGATCGTCCATCCGGCGGCTACAGCCTTCAACTCTGCTGGACAACCGGTTTTGTGGCGGGCAGCAACAGCTAGTGGTTTTGGTAATTTGACTAAGGAATATGGTCTTGTTAAATTATCTCAACGAGCTTGATTCGTTTCTTGTGGAGGAAAAATGGCCGCAAAAGTCGGCAAGAGAGAGCAGGTTGAAAAAAAGTTATATTTAATCGGTTCTTTAAGGAATCCGAAAATCCCAAAAATAGCGAAGAAAATAAGAGAGCTTGGGTTTAATGTTTTTGACGATTGGTATGCCGCCGGTCCGGAAGCTGATGACAAATGGAGAGATTATGAAAAGGCTAGAGGCCGCACTTATAAAGAAGCGCTGAAAGGTTTGGCGGCGGACCATGTCTACGAGTTTGACTTGAAGCATCTGGACGAAAGCGATATAGCGATATTGTATTTGCCCGCGGGAAAATCGGGACATTTGGAGTTGGGATACGCTATCGGTAAAGGGAAAAGAGCTTATATTTTACTTGATAATCCGGATAGATGGGACGTTATGTATTTATTCGCGGACGGCGTATTCCACAACTTCGAAGAACTGGCGGAAGAACTGAAAAAAATAAAGAGTGAGAGAAAATAAAAAACCACTGCATCTGCAGTGGTTTTACTAATTTTGGATGCAATCGCTTTTAGTTTATAATTTAATGAATGGAATCGATCGAGCAAATAAAAAAATATGTCCGCGCCGCCAATTACATTTCGGCCGCGCAAATCTATCTTCAAAATAATTTCGATCTGGCAAGTAAACTGACCGCCGACGACATCAAGCCCAGGCTTTTGGGCCACTGGGGAACCTGTCCGGGTATTAATTTTGTTTACGCGAATCTGAATCACCTCATTAAAAAACACGGCGCGGAAATGATGTTCGTGCTTGGCCCCGGTCACGGCTTCCCCGCCCTGCAGGCCAACTTATATATAGAAGGCACTTTGGGCAAATACTATCCGGAGGCAACGCAAAACTTGGCAGGCCTGGAGTATATTTGTAAAAATTTCAGCTGGCCGTACGGTTTTCCCAGCCACAGCAATCCCGGAACTCCCGGAGTTATCCTGGAAGGCGGAGAGTTGGGATACTCGTTATCCACTTCTTACGGAGCGATCTTGGATAATCCGGAACTGATAGTTGCTTGTTTAATCGGCGATGGCGAGGCAGAAACGGCCGCAACCGCCACCGCCTGGCATTTGAATAAATTTATCGATCCGAAAACCAACGGCGCGGTTTTGCCGATTTTGCATTTGAATGGCTACAAAATTTCCGGTCCGACGGTCTTTGGCAGGATGACTAATAAAGAATTAAAATCTCTGTTCTACGGATATGGCTACGAACCATATATCGTGGACAAAAAAGATCCGTACGAACAGATGGCCGCGACGCTGGAAAAGTGTTACCAAACTATCCGCTCTATTCAAAAAGAAGCCCGTGACGGTAAAGAGGTTGTCGCCCCGCGGTTTCCGATGATTGTATTGCGGACCCCGAAAGGCTGGACGGGTATTAAAAAACTGGACGGACAAAAAATTGAAGGAAATTACTTGTCGCATCAAGTTGTAGCGGGCAACGCCAAGACAGACAAGAAACAGCTTAAAGCGGTCGCTGAATGGCTGGAGTCGTATAATTTTAAAGAACTTTTTAACGATGGGTTTTCCGAGGAAATAAAAAGCATTGTTCCGGAACCGGTGCTAAGAATGGGCGACAATCAACTCGCTTTTGGCGGTAGAGGAACTTCCAAAGACCTGGTTTTGCCGCCTGCGGATAAATTCGCCGAGGATGCCGTCAAGCCCGGCACTATCGGTTCCAGCAGTATGCGGCGGGCAGGCGCCTACCTCAACGAAGTTATGAAATTGAATTTGGGAAATAAAAATTTCCGGCTCCTCTCCCCCGACGAAACTTACTCCAATAAATTGGATGAGCTTTTTCAGACCACGACACGCGCGTTTGTCTGGCCGAGAAAAGATTGGGACAAAGATATGAGCCCGTCCGGCAGAGTGATTGAAATGTTAAGCGAGCATTCATTACAGGGATTGATGCAAGGATATGTTTTGACCGGCCGGCACGCGATTTTTGCTTCTTACGAAGCTTTTATCCAGATCGTTTCCAGCATGACCGACCAATATTCTAAATTTTTGAAAATTGCCCGGGAAACTTCCTGGCGCAACCCGGTTCCGTCGTTGAATTACATTCTGACCTCCTCCGGCTGGCGGCAGGAACACAACGGGTTTTCTCATCAGAATCCGGGATTTATTGATAATATTTTACAACGGCATGGTTGTTTTGCTCATGTTTATTTTCCGCCGGACGGAAATACAACGTTGGCAGTTCTAAAACAATGTATGGCGTCCAGAAACCAGATAAATGTCATTGTGGCCGGAAAAACTTTGGAACCTCGGTGGCTTACGCCGGAATTGGCCGCCCAGGAATTAGAACGGGGCCTGATGATCTGGGATTTTGCCAGCGATCCCAATCCGGACATTGTTTTAGCGGCAGCCGGCGATTATTTAACTAAAGAAGCTTTGGCGGCAATTGATATCGTGAAAACAGAGGCGCCAAAAATAAAAACCCGCTTTGTTAATATTTTGGAGCTTTGCGAAGTTGGAGTCGGCAACAAAGAATGCCTGAAGCCCCTGCACGATTTCTGCGACTATTTTACGACCGACAAGCCGGTCATTGTGAATTTCCACGGATATCCGGAAACGATGAAACAAATTTTGTTTGATGATGAAAATTACACCGGCCGTTTTTCCGTGCATGGCTATATTGAAAACGGCTCGACAACCACGCCTTTTGATATGCACGTCCGCAACAATACCAGCCGATGGCACTTGGCTATTGAAGTCTTCCAGAAAATGGCTGCAGCAGGGGTAATCGGCAAAGACGAAGCGAACGGCTTAGTCGCGAAGTATCAGCAAAAGTTTAAGGAGCACGGGGAATTTATCCGAAAAAACGGCGTCGACCCGGAAGAGCTGGAAAACTGGCAATGGTCCCGTTAGAAACAACTAATTAATGTAACTATGATTAGAATAAGTAAAAAGAAAATCTTCAATAAAAGGTCTTCGGCCGATCAACGGTCATCTTCGATGACCTGTTTCTAACGGGATGGATAAGATCTTAGTTGTAAATCCCGGCAGCGCGTCGCGGAAATACGCGTTGTATGACGGCAATAATGAATTATGGCGGGCTCATTTTGAAAAAGACGGAAAAAGCTTTGTCGTAAAAATTATCGAGAACGGCAAACCGTCCGTAGTAAATATTTCTAAAACCGATTTTGATAATTCCGTCGGTTTTCTCAAGGAACGGATGAAAGACGCTTCGGTTATCGGCGTGCGAGTAGTGGCGCCTGGCCAATATTTTCTGGAAAATCGGAAGATAGACAAAGGATTTTTAAAGAAACTTAAAGCGGCGGAAGAACAGGCGCCACTCCACGTAGCTCCGGCATTACTGGAAATCGAGCGGGTAATGAAAGTTTTGCCGAAAGCGAAGATGTTCGCTGTTTCTGACAGCACCTTTTACGCGGAGATGCCCGATAACGCCAAATTATACAGTTTGCCGAAAAAGATAGCCGATAAGTTTGGAATTTATCGTTATGGATATCATGGAATTTCTATCGCTTCGGTTGTCGGGAAAATAAAAAAGGTTTCCGGACAAATGCCGAAACGGATTATTATCTGCCACTTAGGAAGCGGCTCTTCCATAGCTGCTGTAAAAAATGGAATGGCCTTTGATGTTTCTATGGGCTTTACTCCGCTGGAAGGATTGCCGATGGGAACCAGAATCGGAAATATTGATGCCGGAGCGGTAATATATTTGGCAAAAAAAATGAAGATGACGCCGGACAAGCTTGGGGAATTTTTCAATCGCGAATGCGGATTGCTCGGACTCTCCGGAAAAACTCCGGACGTGCGCGAGTTGCTGGAACTGGAAAATAAAGGAGATGTCGGAGCAGCGCAGGCCCTGAATAGTTTTGTTTATGGGGTTCAGCGATTAATCGGCGCTTACATGGCGACAATGGGAGGTTTGGATCTTCTGGTTTTCACTGCAACGATCGGCGAGCGGTCGTTTATAATGCGACGGAGAATTTGCGCCGGATTAGAAGAAATGGGAATAAAAATTGACGCGCAGAAAAATAATGCCGCCGTCAGCCGGGATGAATCTATCAATACCGCCGATTCGCCGGTCAAAATCGCCGTAATCGTCACTGACGAATTAAAAGAAATTTATAATGCTATAATGCGATTATTATGAAAGGATATGTAGTAAATATAGAGCAGCTTTCTTTAAAGAATAACTATTTCAGAAAAGTTTTATATACCGCCAAAAACAGCCAGTTAGTGGTGATGAGTCTTAAGCCAAAAGAAGAAATTGGCGCGGAAGTTCACCAATTAGACCAGTTTATCCGTTGCGAAGCCGGTGTCGGAAAAGCAATTTTAGACGGCATGGAACATTCTATTAGCGACGGTTTTGTAGTGGTGGTGCCCGCTGGTACGCGCCACAATATTATTAATACTTCTACGGAAAAACCGATGAAGCTTTACACTTTGTATTCTCCGCCGAATCATCGCGACGGCGTCGTCCATAAGACCAAAGCTGACGCGGAAAAAGACGAAGAGTATTTTGACGGAAAAATCTCCGAATAAAAATGCAGTCCCCGCTTCGCATAAATAAATATCTTCGCGACAAAGGCCTTGCCTCGCGGAGAGATGCCGACAAACTCATTGCCGATGGGAAGATTTTTGTTAATGGAAAACCAGCGAAAAAAGGAATGTTGGTCAACGACGGCGACGAGGTTATTGTTCGCGGCAAAGAAAAAAAATACACGTATCTTGCCTATTACAAGCCGCGGGGACTTGCCACGCAGGCATTGGGAGAAACCGAAAGCGTAATTACGAACTGGAAGGAAAAGGGGCTTTTTCCCGTCGGTCGGCTGGATAAGATGTCGGAGGGGCTTCTTATTTTGACCAATGACGGCCGATTAACCACTAAGATTACCGGACCGGATTCAAAATTTGAAAAAGAGTACCTGGTGAACGTGGCAGAGGGAATTAGGGAGGGTATTCCGGAAATTTTCGCGAAAGGGATGGAAACTAAAACTTTTGGCAAGCTTCTTCCGGCTAAAGCAAAAATCATGGATCGGCACACTATAAAGATTATTCTTCATGAGGGTAAGCACCACCAGATTCGCGTTATGTTCGGCGAGCTTGGACTAACAGTTACCGGCATAAAACGCATTCGTATAGGAAAGATTACGCTTGGTAATTTGCGTTCCGGGCAAACACGCGAACTGGAAAGCGATTTATTTATTTAAGAACTATATGAACCGTAAAATGTAGTGTATAATTAAACCTTATGATGAAAACAAAAGTGATTGAGTGGGTTTTACGCATTGGCGTATTTGGAGAATTTTTCGGGCATGGCATGCTCGCCATAGAAGGCAAAAAAGATTGGATAAACTGGATCAGCCAAATAATTGGCGTAAGTGCCCCAACCGCGACAACGCTTCTTCTTTTAATTGGCATTATGGACGTGATAGTGGCGGTAATTGTTTTAATTAAACCTATTCGTCCGGTTTTACTCTGGGCTGTTTTCTGGGGTTTTTGGACCGCCTTTGTACGCGTAATAGTTGGCATAGGGTGGCTGGATTTCATTGAACGCTTTGCGAATTGGGCGGCGCCGTTGGCTTTGTATTTCTTACTTAGTGATAAAGATAAACGCTAGTCGATTGCTCTTAATAGTCTTTACAAGCAACGCGGCTTATTTATAATGATGCAGTGCATTGGAATTTCTTCTTAATGAATTTAAACAACTGGGGGTCATTTATGGGTCTTGGAATGCTGGTCATCGTTCCGTTGATTGCTTGGTCGTTGGCTTGGAAAGGCTTAGCTCTTTGGAAAGCGGCCCGCGCGGGACATACCGGCTGGTTTGTGGCCCTGTTATTAGTTAACACGGCCGGAATTTTGGATATTCTTTATATCTACGTCTACAGTAAAAAACAGCGCCCGATTCAAAGCAAATAGAAAAACCCTCCGACATACATCGGAGGGTAAAATTTTTATTACTTATTTCTGGCAACGACTTTCAGTTGCGTTACTTCATCGAAACCGTATTTGCCATGTTCTCGGCCCATACCGGAGTTTTTGTATCCGCCGAAGGGATTCCAAGGGGTGGTGTAATTCACGCCGTTGATGCTAACCATACCCGATTTAATTGCCCGCGCGACTCTTTCGGCCTTTTTCGTATCGGCGGTATAAACGTACGACCCAAGACCGTAAGCGGTTTGATTCGCAAGCTCAATCGCCTGCTCCTCTGTTTCAAATCGCGCCACCGGTAACACCGGCCCGAACACCTCTTCTTTCCAAACGCGCATATCCGGCGAAATGTTGGTCAGCACCGTCGGCTGGTGGAAAGCGCCGCCCATATTCGATTCAAGGGAATTGCCGCCGGTAATCACTCTCGCCCCTTTGAGCTTGGCGTCTTTGATTTGCTGAACCAATAAAGCCAATTGCCGACTGGCAACCAACGGCCCCAATTCGGTCATTGGATTTACGGCAATACCAATCTTTTTGGAAGAAAAAACGTCGGCGAGTTTCTGAACAACCTTGGAAAACACATCCTCGTGAACGATCAGCCGCTTGAGGCCGTCGCAATATTGGCCGCAATTGGTCAAACGGTACTCGCAAATGCTTTTGACTGCCGCGTCAATATCCGCGTCATCAAAAACTATGCCCGGGGCTGAACCGCCCAACTCCATGACGGCCTTGATCTTCTTCCTTCCGGCCGTTTCATAGAGCGACCAGCCGGTTTTGCAGCTGCCGACGAAACCAATCATATCGACATCTTGCTCAACCAAACATTGTCCGACCTGGCCGCCGCCATAAACCTCGGAAAAAACTCCGGAAGGCAGATTTGGCCGTAAAATGGCTTCTATAACTTTTCCGCTCAATGGACATTCTTCGGAATGCTTAAGCACCACGGCATTTCCGGCAATCAAGCTCTGGAACGAGCTCCAAACAAAATTAAGGAACGGGTAATTCCAAGGAATGATCACCGCCGCCACGCCTCGAGGCTCACGGAACACTTGATGAATTTCATTTTCGTTTTCAAAAGTTGTTTCCGGACCCAAATACTTTTCCGCATTACCCAGATACCACTCCGCGAAAGCAATCGTTCCGTCGTAATCGGCTAAAGCTTCATAAAGAGGCATTCCCATTTCCAGCGATTCAAGACCGGCAAACGATCGTTTGCATCGTTTAAAATCTTCGACAGTCTTCGATAAAATCGCGACCCGGTTATTTAAATCAAGGCTGGCCCATTCTTTTTGCCCCTTGCGGGCCAATTTGACCTTTTTTTCTATGTCACGGCGGCTGGAAACTTCAACCTCTTCCAAAGTCTGGTAATTTGACGGATTAATTGATTTAAATCGCTCCATCTTTTTCCTCCTTTCAATGAACTAAACGCTGGTGTTGTTTTAACAAAATACGCCATTGACGTCAATCCCGTCACCAGATCGAGCGCCACAAAGCCCAGTCGCTTTTTAAGATAAACTTTGTCTTACTAAAATTCTGGCTATTAATAAGAAAAAGCCCCGATTTATTCAGGGCTTTGTAAAAGCGTAGCGCTCGGCTCGGTGCGGGATCAATGGCGTATAGGTGGGTTTAGGAGTGTATTGTCACATACAGGCCGCGTTTTTCTAATTCGTTGAAGAACGGCAAAACGGGCACGGCAATTTCAGGCGGTAGAACGCCGCGCCGATCAATAGAGTTATCGGTGATCATCTGCGCGACAATGGATGCAGGACAGGCGGTATCAATATCACCGGCGCTCGCTTGCCAATCAAGCCTTGATTTGGCGTGGCAATCCACGATAAAGTCGTCAACCGTTACTTGAGAGACTTCGTAGTCGTTGGGTTGCGAAACCGACGTCATTAATCCGTTTAATTGCCCGATATTCCAACCCGATCGCAGACGCTTCATCACCTTTCTTACAAATTGAGGATCAAAGCCGACCTTGAAATCACAATATCTCAAGCCTTTCTTTTTAAGGCTTAGCGGCAGCGTGGCGATTTCGCTATGGCGAGTCCAAAGCGTCCACGCTTTCCCAACCGGCTGAGCAAATTGCGTCTGTTCCCAACCAGTGCGAGGAGAAATCTGACGGAACCGGCCTTCACGGAATATCCACGGCTTCAATGTCAATTCTTCAACAATTGTTTGGGCTGAATAAGGAAACCGCAGCTTTCTGGTTGATTGATTAAAATCAATAGTGCCGACGCGAATTTTTATTGACCTTATTTTACCCAGCAGATTTGCCGCGTATCCGGCAAGAATATTGGTAATACCCGGAGCGCAACCCATGCCTAAGATGGCTGTCAGCTTCGCGTTTTGAAACGCCTTATTGAGCCGTAATTGCTCCCGAGTCATGCAAAATAATCCGCCCAGATCCAAGTAATGCGCGCCGGCAGATAATGCTGCCGCCATAATTGTCAGATTAAAATTATACTGCAGACAATTAATAACGACGGTTTGGTTTTTAAGTAGTTGGCCGAGATCCTGGCGGGCATCGGCGAATACGGCCCGCACACGGTTGTCTTTGAAAGATTCGGCAAGTGATTTCGCGGCTGCTTCATTATAGTCGGCAATCAGAATACTGTTGCTAGAGTGAGATTCAAATAAATCGCGAACGACGATTTTGCCAATCGTGCCCGCTCCTCCCAAAACAACAAAACGGCGTTTGTTTTTCACTGTACTCCCTTTTAAAGTTCTACGGTATATTTACCATTATAGGGATTTTAAGCAAGGGTCTGCGTTAGAATTTACAAAGTCTTAGCCCCCTCCCGGATGTTCTGAACGCGACCCGAGCCGGATACCGCGAGCTGGTAGCCTATTTTTTCGGGAGCGAAGCGTCCTACGCATGGCCGGAAAAATAGGCGTTAAGCCAGTGAAGCCGGTGGCGAGGGCAAGAGAGGAATATTCGGGAGGGGCTGTATGGGAGAATTGTAATTTTAGCGCAAAGAATGGTAAGCTCGGAGCGGAACTTTTACAAAGGAAGTGCTATGAAACAGCCACCCAATCATATGGCAGTTTCCGCCTGGGAACCGGGCGTATTTTTAACCAAGGCCAAAGGCGCCAAAATATGGCTCAATAAAAAGCCTTATCTGGATTTTGCTTGCGGTCCGGGAGTGGCCAATATCGGTTACAACCATCCGGATGTCCTAAAAACCGTCAGGCGCGTTATGGACAATAACGAAACTGGCTATGGCGGCAATATGATCCTGAATAAGTACGAACTGGAGCTGGCTTATGAGCTTTGCAGACTTACCCCCGGAAAATTTCCAAAGAAAGTCTTTTTCTCCAATTCCGGAGGCGAAGCCGTAGAAGCGGCGATGCTGGCTTGCATGAAGCGACGTCCGGAGCGGCGCGGCATGGTGTCATTCATCGGAGATTTTCATGGCCGGCTTGGATTTTGCCGCAACGCGACGACTTCGCGGGCAATGCATTTTGAACGCATGCCCTGGAGCGTTGAAAAATCTTTTTTCTTGGCCTTCCCGGCCGAAAACCCCGAAACCAGATTAAAGCAGGATTTTCTTGACGTTATTTCTACCACGAATAATTACATGCAGTATGTGGAAAACGTCATCGGCCCCTTCATTAACGATATTAATTTTGCCATTTTCGAACTGATCCAGGGCGAGGGCGGAATCAACATAGCTAAGAAAGAAATAGTACAAGCCTTGATCGGATATTTGCGGAAAAATAATGTCTGGGTGATTATTGATGAAGTTCAGAGCGGCTTGGGACGAACCGGTAAAATGTGGGCTTCGGATATTTACGAGGTGGAGCCTGACATTATTACTATTGCCAAAGCGCTAAGCGGCGGAGTTATGCCGATTGGCGCCACTATCATGCGCGATGAAGTATCGTTTAAACAGCCAAGCGAGCACTGCAACACGTTTGGCGGCGGTCCGCTGGCCTGCGCCGTGGGATTGGAAGTGCTGGAAATTATCCGAAAGGAAAAGTTGGCGGAAAAAGCGGAGACTAAAGGAGCTGTTCTTGGAGAATGCCTTTGGCGTAATTTCAACGTCAGCGGCCTCGGGCTTATGCGGCGTTTGACCTTTTTCGACTTTGAAATGAAGAAATTGGTAATCGCCAACGCAAGGAAACTGGGCCTGTTTTTGACAGGCGCAGGCGAAAGAAGCGTTCGACTGATGCCGGCGCTGACGATCGGCGATAAAGAAATTAAACAGGCTGTTGATATCATCACGGTAGCAGTTAACGCAGCGCAACCATAATTTTATAACCCCGCCTAGGCGGGGTTTTTTATATTCCGCGTTAATGAGTTTGGGCTTGTTTTAGTCTATTTTCTGTGTTTAGAATGTAAGCGTTATTTGATAATTGAATATAGGAGGAAACCCCATGAACGGTCCCAAGGATTTGATTACTACTGTTTTTAATAGAGTGGATAAGATATCGCGGAAGGTTAAGGAAGACCGGTATGCTCTCACGACATGTATTGCTCCCGACCTCGTTTGTCTTGACGGCAAGGGTTCACGCATTACGGTTTTGGATAACGGACAGCGCCGTTCTTTGATTGACGCCTCGGCGGCCGTAAGCACTAAAAATATTGGCTATGGCAATGACATGATTAAAAAGGCAATTAGGAGTGTCTTACGCGAATACAGAGACATTACCGGCTATCCGCACCACGACATGGAAAATGACATTGCTCTAAACTTGGCATGGATTTTAACGGAATTGACGCCCCTAAAAACAGAACGAGAGGTTATCTTCGCCAATTCGGGCGCGGAAGGAATTGAAGCGGCAATTAAGCTGTGTTACAACGCCAGATCGAAATCTTCAAGCAAAGTGGACCGTCGGCGCAGAGATTTCGTTGCTTGTTTCGGAGCATTCCATGGACGAACGCTCGGCGCTCTTTCTTTGACTTGCTCAAAGCCGATTCAGCGCGAATTTTACCCCACCAACGCTTTTCCGAATTATCACATTCTGTTTCCGGCCAAGCATCCTTACTTCGTTTACGACGACGAGGGCGACATCCAGTACATTGATTACACGCCAAATGAGTATCTGGAGGAAGTCAAAAAGGCTTGTCGCAAAGGAAAAATTGACATTGATTCCGTGAACGCGGTCGTGTTTGAACTTATCCAGGGCGAAGGCGGTATCAACGTCGCTTCCAAAGAAGCAATCCAGGACCTGGTCAAATTTTTCAAGGAACATAACGTTTATGTGATAGTTGATGAAATTCAGACGGGTCTGGGCCGGACCGGTAAAATGTTCGCTTTTGAATATTTCAACATTGAGCCGGACGTAGTTGTTCTCGGCAAATCCTTGGCGCATGGATTTCCATTTAGCGCCGTGATTTATGACCATAGTATGGGGTGGACGGAAAGAGGCAGGCAATCCAGCACTTATGCCGGCTCAAAGATTGGTTCGGCAATAGCCATTGAAGCTGTTAAGCAAATTGTTGCTGAGAATCTCCCCCAGCGCGCTTACAACCTTGGCGAAAAGGTGTTGGGACCAGCCCTTCGCACTATCGCTCAAGACTACTCGGAGGTCGTGCATAACGTTCGCGGTATTGGCCTGATGCACGGAATTGAATTCTGGAATCCTAATAACCGCCAGCCGGCAACCCAATTCCGAAATGAAGTGGTTTTGGAAGCCCGCAAACGCGGGGTGCTTTTCCTGGACGCCGGAATTTCAACCATCCGAATCACTCCGCCCCTCACGATTGGCAGTGACGGAGAAAACAAGCGCAAAAACGAACTAGGCGTAATTATTGACGTGCTAGCTGAAAGCATCCGCGCCGTTAAACGCAAGATGAAGCAAATCAAGTAACCAATGAGATACCTGATTCAGAAACGAGACTGGTATGAATTGTCAGGTTTGAATTCGCAAAGCCTGAAAAATTGGCGCCGAAATGAAATAATCTTCTTTGTCCGAAAAATCACAAGACGATTCCCCGATGTTAAAATTGTCAGGATTTCGCAGTGGGGCGCCGTAACTGATATTCCTCCAATCGAAATCAGTCATATACAGGCCGTCTTTGATTGCCTGATATTGAAAAACATTATCCCCATCATTTAGATGGGGATTTTTTATTATTTAGGGTTTACTTGTGGCAAGCCCGCTTAACTATTACAATTTAGACAATGAAGAAAAACACCGCTTGGAAAGAAACTGTTTGGGGAGGTTATCAAAAAAGCGTTATCCTGCCCAATTTTCTCCGGCTTCTCTCAGTTAAAAAAGGCGAGGTGGTTTTAGATCTAGGTTGCGGAACCGGCTCGTTTTCGCGCGAATTCGCCGCAACAGGCGCGAAAGTCATAGGAGTAGATAACTCTACAGTGTTGATAGAAGCTGCCAAAAAAATATCCGGCGCAAGCGTGGAATACCGAGTTGCTTCTGCAAGTCATCTTTCTTTCATCAAAAGCGGTTCGGTGGATAAAATCGCGGCCATTTTGACGATCCAAAATCTTGACTATGTTGATAAAGTTTTTAGGGAATGCGCTCGTGTTTTAAAGGCCGGTGGGAAAATGCTTGTCGTGCTTAACCATCCGGCCTTTCGTATTCCCAAAGCAAGCGGTTGGGATTGGGATTCGCTGCAAAGCATTCAATATCGGCGCGTTGATCGTTATCTTTCCGAATCCAAAGAGAAGATTCTAATGCATCCTTCGACAAGCTCAGGACAAGTCCCTTCGACAAGCTCCCGCCTTCGCCAAGGCTACGGCGGGCAGGCAGGACAAGGCCTCCGGCCCGAAGAATATACTATTTCCTTCCATCGTCCGCTCCAGTTCTATTTCAAGCTTTTCCACAATAGCGGTTTTTGCGTTAGCCGCTTGGAAGAATGGATTTCTAATAAAAAAAGCGAGGTGGGACCCCGCTCCAAGGCCGAAGATATCGCCCGCAAAGAAATTCCGTTATTTTTGTTTTTAGAAACAATTAAGATATGAAGCTGCATAGATTTATCGGAGATTTTAATCTTCAAAAACCGACTATCACAATAAACGACCGCGAAATTATAAATCAGATAAAAAATGTGCTTCGGCTTAATGTCGGAGAAGAGATTATACTGGCTGACCCTCATTCAAACGAAGCATTAGTAACAATAATAAAACTCGAAAAAGATTCCGCCGATGTGGAGATTCTTACCGTCAGTCAAAATAAAAATGAGCCAAAAAATCGTGTAGCTTTATACTGCGCCGTTTTAAAAAAGGAAAGTTTTGAAATAGTGGTTCAGAAAGCAACTGAAGTCGGAGTGATAGAAATTATTCCGATTATTACCAAACGAACAGTGAAGTTTGGCCTTCGCCAAGATCGGCTGGAAAAAATCGTCAAAGAAGCCGCCGAACAATCCGGCCGAGGCATCGTTCCGACTATTTCGCCGCTCATTAAATTTGAGGAAGCCGTAAAATCCGCCGATGAATCCAATGACGTTAATTTTCTTTTTACGCAAAACGGTTCCCCTTTTCAAAAAATATCCGAAAATGGGGCGCGCATAGGCATATTTATCGGACCTGAGGGAGGCTGGGACCAGAGCGAATATGACTTGGCGCTAAAGTCTAAATTTCAAATCGCCAACCTTTGCGCCCTAACCTTGCGCGCCGAAACCGCGGCGATTATTGCTTCTTATCTTGCGACGTATTAAAAAGAGGGGCGTTCCCCTCTTTAATCGTTTTTGATTCCGCTAACGCGAAAAAACCATTCATCATATAATCGTTGCTGTTCAGGCGTCATATTAGGCTTTGGCTCCCAAATAGTAACATCTACGCGCGGCTTTTTGTCTTTCAGCGGGTTGAATTGCGCTCGCCAAGTAACAAGAAAACCAAATGATTCGATTTCGCGCAGAATTACTTGCACTTGAGCCATTGCCACGGCTGCAAGTTTGGGCTCTTTCAATAAATTGTCTTTTAAGAGCGCAACTAATGTATTCGCGAGGGTTCTAACGTGTTCTTGGACCTCTTTATTAGCCACTGATTACCCCCTTTTCACAAAGAACTTCTTTGTGAAATATTACCATCAGACACATCACCGCACAACAGGAGACATGGTACAATAAAATTATGACTTTTAAAGAATATCAGGAATTTGCCAAGAAAACCGCGATTTATCCAAGAGAAAATCATGACAACCTGCTTTACCCGACTTTGGGCTTGGTCAGTGAGGCCGGTGAAGTGGCCGGCAAACTTAAAAAGATTATACGTGATGATCACTGGAAAATTGACGAAGCCAAAAAACAGGATTTAGCCAAGGAAATCGGCGATGTTTTGTGGTATGTGGCCCAACTCTCAACCGAATTAGAGCTGTCGCTTGAAGAAATCGCCCAACTCAATCTTAAAAAACTTGAGGATCGCTACAAGCGTGGCCAGATAACCGGTAGCGGCGACAATCGATAAGATGAAAATATTTGTTGTTACGCCCACTTACAACGAAGCGGCTAATATAGAAACGCTGGTGCGAAAGATTTTTGGTCTGAATATTAATGGCCTTAATTTGATGATTGTTGATGATAACTCTCCCGATCAAACCGGTCAAGTTGCCGAGCGGCTTGCGAAGGACTACCCGATACAAGTTGTCCATCGTGCCCAAAAAAACGGTCTGGGTACCGCGTACGTGGAAGCTTTTCGAAGAATCCTTGAACGTGAAAACGCCGATTATATCATTCAAATGGATGCCGATCTTTCTCACGATCCGGCAGTTATTCCACGCCTGCTGGAGGCTATAAAAAACTGCGATTTGGTATTAGGTTCCCGTTATATAAAAGGCGGGGGTACCCAAAATTGGGATTTGTTTAGAAAATTAATCAGCCGTTTTGGAAATATTTACGCGCGAGTCATACTTGGGCTGCCTTATCACGATCTAACCGGCGGTTTTAAATGTTTCCGAAAAGAAGTTTTGCAAAATTTAAATTTAACTTCTTTGAGTTCGGTTGGTTATAACTTTCAAATCGAAACTACATATCGGGCGCATCAAAAAGGATATAAAATATGCGAGATTCCTATAATCTTCACCGAAAGGAAGGCGGGAAAATCCAAATTTAACCTTAAAATTATGCTGGAAAGCTTCGTTAAGGTTCTACTGTTGCGTTTTCGCCGCTAGTTATTAGGAACTAATTTAAAACGGTTGTTTAATAAGATAACGTATCGATTATCAAAAACTTTAATAGTATAAAGCCCCGTCTTCATATAGTTATCAATATAAGCTTGCATATTTTCGGGAGTGTCAAAACCAAAAAGATCCGCGGCATCCACAATCACCATGTCAGCCAAAGACGTTTCAGAGCCGATGGCGTGAACGTGTTCCCTATGGGTTAAGTGAGGTACTAAGTGGGTGTTGGCCGCTACAGAAATGCCGTCGGGCACTAATTTAACCAGTTGGCGATACGCTTCCCATTGCGGAGTGCTTTTGAGATACTGGATCGGAAAACTCAATGGACTTATCGGCGAACGCAATACAAACGCCAATGCGATACCTCCGGCCAAAACTGCTTTTACGAGCTTCTCTTTCGCCGGCCAGCGATTAAGTACTGTTTGTAAACCATAAATCGTTCCCAGAAAAATACCGGGAATTAAAATCGCGTCGTAATGATAAAGACCGCTGAACTGAAACTGGTAATTCGTCAGAAGGTTTTCAAGTAATCCGGGAACTATTAAAATCAAAGCGCGCCACGAAAGAATGGGTAAAAACGCCATCGGCAAAAAAAGCCAAAATACATAAGCCAGTTTCGGTCCGGTGATAATTGTCTTAAAAAGCAGTAACGGGTTAGCGGCCACGTTGCTGATTATGGCCGCCGGCGTCGCGCCTAAATTGGCATAACGGTCAAAACGCAAAACTCCACCTCCTAGTGCTGGCATAATAATTTTAACAGCAAGAATAAAGTAAATTAGAGCAAGAATTACTGTCGTAATGCCTATTTTACGCTCTGTCGTCCACCAACTACTTAAAGAACCGTCTTTGGTTCGACGTGGCTCACTATAAGTGGCTCGGCGCACTATCAAATATATTCCCACGAAAATGACCATCAAAATCGCGTCTTCCTTTACTCCGGCGGATAATATCAAAAACAGCGTTGCCCAACCCCATTTTTTAACCTCCAAAAAATAAATTGCCGACAATAAAAGCGGCACAAAAAAAGCCGCTTCATGAAAATCGTACATATTCGTCCATTGAAGCCCCGGATAAAGAAGATAAGCGCCGGCAATCAACAAAGCCCACGGACCATTTTTGCCCAACACTTTTTGCGCCAACAAATAAAGTGGCCAAGCGCCGATGGCCAATGCCAGGGTTTGGATTATCAGCAGGAAGTAAGGACTGTCAAAAAGGGCGTAGCCGGGCACTAACGCAAAAAGCAGCGGACTCATATGAAGCCCGAGATGGTTACGGACTTGTTCCAAATTATTGACTAATCCCCGGCCGTGAGCCGCGTTCCAAAAACTTTGATCAAAAGCCGCTAAGTCCCACGTTTGAGTTTGGAAATTATGATGTCGCAAAGAAGTAATTACTCCAAAGATCACTAAATACAAAACAATCATCCCCCATAATATTCTTTTATCCATTTTTTTAGTCTACAATAAAATGGATGAATACCAGAGTGCCGGATAGATACCTGTTGATCGCTATTTTGATCGTGGCGACTGTTTTGCGCATAGTAAATCTTGGCGTCGGAGATGTAACCGGAAACGATGAAACGTTATATGCCTTCCGCTCTGTCGGAATGCTGGATTTTAATGAGGCGGAGTTCCAAACAACGCCGCTGGAATGGCAGGATCCGAATATTCAATGGTGGACCGCGTTATCTTTTCACGATCATCCTCCACTGGTTTTTGTAATTCAAAACTTGTTTATGAAAGTTTTTGGCGAAAACACGTTTGCTTTTCGCTTGCCATCAGCAATTTTAGGGATTTTTTCAGTTTATTTACTCTATCTTATAGGTACGCAGCTATTTTCTAAAAAAGTCGGATTGATAGCGGCCGCAATTATGGCCATTACCGTAAATCACGTCTATATCTCAAGAATTGGCATTCAGGAATCATATGTTATTTTCTTCCTACTCCTCGCTTCGTATCTATTTTTTAAAGCTTTGGAAAACGAAAGGTATTTACTGTGGACGGGTGCCGCAATCGGTTTTGGCATATTAACGAAATATAATGTTTTTATTCTAGCGCCGATATTTTTAACTTATCTCGTGATATTTAAGCGGAGTTATTTCGCGAAAAAAAGTTTTTGGCTAGGCGCGCTGTTGGCTCTTCTGATTTTTAGTCCGGTTATCGTATACAATATCCAGCTCTATCGTACTACTGGCCATTTTGACTTCCAGATTTCCTATATTCTGGGGCAAAATCCGAATGTTTGGCAGCAAGCTCCGGGCAAGGAAGAAATAGGAGCGCTGACTGACCGAATTAAGAATTTCGCGCCGAATTTTGTCACCGTTAATTCCTGGCCGCTAACCGCGCTGTTTGTAATAAGCCTCACCACGCTTTTGAGAAAGAAAAATATTTTCCCGGTATTGGCTATCGGCTGGCTGATCTTGCTTTTACTGTTAATCGGCCCCACAACGCGCTTTCTGACTATGCTTACGCCGTTTGTAGTTCTTAGTATCGCTATTTTTATCGACGCTGTTTATGAAAAGATTTTCGTTGTCAAAAAGAATCTCGCCCTTGCCGGGTTGGCGCTGTTTTTGTTCTGGGAAATTTTTTATTCAGTTAACAGCCAAATTTTATCTTATCCCGTTGGACCGGAACTCTGGGCTTTTTCTAAACTACGTTACGATAATTATAATTGGGGCTATCACGAACTGGATAAATATTTGGAAAAGGAGTTCGCAGGCAAGTTTCCCGCTTTAACGTTTGATATGCGTTATCAATTTTTGAATAACATAAAATCGGTCGCGATAGAAAAGGCACGCCTAAGCGGCCTCCAGTCTTACAGCGCGCTGATTATTTACGATCAGAACATAAAAAGTCCTGTTCATCTTTGGAGTCTTGATCGCCTGCAAATTTATCACGGCTGGCCGGTCTTAAAAACTGAAGAGTATCTATCGGCACTAAACGAAAACGGTAATGATTGGCCTATAAAATCCGGAATCAAAACGCGTTATTTCATAATTCCAACTGACAAGGTTCCATTCAAGACGAAGGGTCAATTAACTCAAACAGCTATCGCTTTTGAACAAAAATTAATCGCCGATGGAATAGTCCCTGTCAGTATTTATAATCGGCGCGGCGAAGAAAGCATTAAAATATATAAATTTTAATCTATTACAATTCCCGCTTATTTTAGGTAGAATAGAAATATGGAACGCGACAAAAAAGTTTCGCCCAAAGAGATATTCCAGCATATTCTCGCCATCATCACTCTTTACGTCAGCGGTATTGGTTTCCTGGTATTGGTTTTTCAGTATATAAATATTCTGTTTCCCGATATAATCGGGCTGAATGGATATGAAAATCTATCCGGCGCCCGCCAGGTAATTCGCTGGTCTATCTCATCGTTAGTAGTGGTTTTTCCGCTTTATGTTTTTATGACCCGGCTCTTAAACAAGGGCTACGCGGCTAATCCATCCAAGCGAAATCTGCGCATTCGCAAATGGCTGATTTATTTCACTCTTTTCGCCACGGCGCTTATTATCATCGGCGATTTGGTAACTCTTATTAATAATTTTTTGGGTGGCGAATTAACGGTGCGTTTTTTGCTTAAAATATTAGCAGTGTTATTTGTCACGGGGTCTGTAATGGGATATTACATTTGGGAACTTAAACGCTGGAAAACCGAAGAATGAAATATTTTGCATACACCATAATCGGAATAGTTGCGTTGACCATTATTGCCGGTTTTTTTATCGTCGGATCACCGGCGCAAGAACGACTGCGCCGCACCGACGATCAGCGTGTTCAGTATCTTCAAATTATCCAATCGGAAATTATAAATTATTGGATGAGTAAAGCTCGGCTACCGGAAAAATTGGCCGACCTTGAAGACAATATCCGCGGCTTTGTCGCTCCCAATGACCCGGTCACAAGCGCGGCATATGAATATGTCGTCCGGGGCCCGGAAATGTTCACACTCTGCGCCACCTTTGACTTGCCCAACACTGCGACATCGGAAACGCTGACGCCAAAGCCTCTCAGTATGAGCTACCCGGCGTCCGGCGAATCAAATTGGCAACATCAAGCCGGCTATACCTGTTTCGAAAGGACTATTGATACGGATTTTTACCGGCCGAAAAAAATCGAACCCTAGCGCGAACGGAAGAAAAGCGAAATAATAAAAAGAGCGGCGCTAACCAGGACTACCATAGGACCCGGCGGCAACTGCAGTCCGTTTGCAAGTATAATGCCTCCCACGGCGCTCATCGCGCCGAAACAAGCGCTTACTACGCCATAACTGCGAAGATTGCGAGTAAGATTTTTAGAAGCAACTGCCGGAATAATAACCAAAGAACCCATCAGTAGAGTACCTACAACTTTTACGCCAAGCGCAACGACTATTGCAACCAACGCAAGGAAGATTAGATTGAGTTTGGCAGTATTTATCCGCTGGGATTTTGCCAAATCAGAGGAGATTAAGTCTAAAACAAGCGCGTTTCTCAACCGATATATTACCGTAAAAATTACAAGAGAGAAAATCATCGCTAAAACAGCGTCAAGAGCTACAACTTTAGAAATATCGCCAAAGAGCGCTTCTAAAAGTTCTGGTTCGGGAGTAATGAGAATACCTATCGCGAGAGAAACAGTAAACAATAATCCGACCAACGCTTCCGTTGGCAAACCTGTTCTAGTTTGAATTTGCCAAATAATTACAATCGCTATCGCCAAAGCGGTAAAAGCGCCTAAGAATGGGTTTAGATTAAAAGTCAGCGCTATACCGATGCCGGGCAATGCGACATGGGAAAGCGCGTCTCCAACCAACGCCAAACGCTTCAATACCATAATAGAACCAATGTAGGCCGAAGCGCTTCCAACAAAAACGCCTACTATTAGGCTTAACAGCAAATTAGTATCAATGTTTATGTTCATGAGGGTAAATATTAACCTTGGCGCCATAAAGGCTCTCCAGCACTTCGGGATTTAAAGCTTCCCGAGGCGAACCATAACAAATCTTACTCTTGTTTAGGCATAACACTTTAGCCGCGTAGCGATAAATAATATTGAGATCGTGAGTGATCAGAAGAACCGTCAGGCCAATTTTGGTATGAAGTTTTTCAATTAAGGAATAAATAGTCTCTTCGCCGCCGATATCAACACCGGCAGTCGGCTCATCAAAAAGCAAGATATCCGGGTGATTGATTAAAGCGTAAGCGATTAGAACCCTTTGAAGCTCTCCGCCGGAAAGCTGACCCATCCGCGTGTCGCCCAAAGAGTGATGGTTAAGTCCAACCGAATGTAATGATTCGTGGATTTCGTTTAATGATGCACCTTTGAATTGTAAAAATTCTATGACATTAAGCGGTAAATCCCGTTCGATTGCCAACTTCTGGGGAACGTATCCTATTTTCGCATTATCCAACCATTGAATTTCACCGTCATATGGCACTAAACCCAAAAGCGCCCGGAATAAAACAGTCTTGCCGGCACCATTTGGTCCGACAACGGCCATTACCTCGCCTTTGTTTAACTCAAAAGAAAGCTTCTCAATAACAGCCTTATTATTGAAATAAACACTGACGTCTTTAACTCTTAGAACTGATTGCATATAAATTTTTTCGAGTTTCTTCTTTATACAGTTCAACTTGCGGGTTGTCAAAAGCATTAACCCCTAATAAATTGGCGAGGTACGCCATCTCAATCATTTTCATCTGCAAAAGAGCGCCGATAGACTCCGGCGAAATCGCTTCAAGTTTGATTTCCATAAATGGCAATTTCTTTTTTTGATAAGCTGTTTTTACGCCAGTCAGAATCGCGTCAGAAATAGCGCTAAAAGTTTTTCCGGAAATGCCGGGCACTAATTCCTCGATATTAGACTTATTGGAAATCGTAAAGTCCTCGCCGCGATCCTTCACGGAAACAAAGGTTGTAAACTTATCTTTCGGACCTCCGAGATAAAGTTGTGCGACGGAATGGAGATCGATAGTGCCGATAGAAACAGTCGGCGTTAAACCCTTGCCTCCCTTGCCGATGCTTTCGCCTGTCAGTTGACGATACCATTTTCCGAAACACTCTAAATCCTGTTCAAATAAAAATGTGTCGTGAATAATCTTGCCCTTTTTCCAATACTTCCAAATCATTAAAGCCGAACGTAATGCCGGATTGATTTCCGCGTTAGTAGACAGGCAATCACTGTTAATCTGCCTTGCGCCCGTAACAAGCCGATTTATATCAACACCTCCCAAGGCCAGGGGAAATAGTCCGACCGCGGAAAAAACGGAATAGCGCCCCCTTACTTGCTTGGAAGATTCTAAAATATCAAAACCGCGCTTTTGCGCCCAATGCCAAAGTTTGGAGCCCTTGTCGGTCACCACCGCCATCCGATCTCCGGCTTTCATTTGATCCAGCAAAACCGCGGTGTTGGCAACGGTTTCGGTAGTCGTTCCGGATTTCGAAACAACAACAAAAATACTTGAACCCTTAAGCCGCTTCAGTAATCGATTTAAATGACGAGCACCCAATGTTTCAGCGAATAAAAATTGCTTGTCCCCTCGGAGCGCCTCCCAGACTGCCAAAGTTCCCAAACTGGAACCGCCGATTCCGATAACAACAACGTTTTCGAAATTGCCGGCCCGGTATCTATCCGCCAACTGTTTGATTTTTTTCACGTTGGAATCGTCAAACGGGAGCTTCCAAAAAACTTCCGTATCGGTATTTTTTAATTCCTCAATGTATTTCAAAAGCTTTCGAGGGGAC
>CAYHZT010000004.1:0-28778 GCA_964361325.1 uncultured Candidatus Saccharibacteria bacterium | reverse complement strand
AATATCATTCCGGGATCGTCTAATGGTAGGACGCCTGCCTTTGGAGCAGGAAATCGGGGTTCGATCCCCTGTCCCGGAACCCTTCGACAGGCTCCCGCCTTCGCCAAGGCTACGGCAGGCAGGCAGGGTAAGCCATTTACTTATGACAAGCTTTTTAAAAAGATATTCCGCCATTCTGGTTTTTCTTTCGTTCCTGGCACTGGCGGCAATTTTACATTTTTCTTCCCCTAACGTCCCCGATCCCGATAGTTTTTATCATATACGGCACGCCTGGCTTTATCGTACCGACGGATTATTACAAACGGATTTTCCTTGGACGCAATTTTCGGTCATACGGACGTTATCGGCCGACCTTTGGTATGGTTTTCACATTCTTTTGATTCCCTTTACGTTCGGAAATTTGGTTTTAGGCATCAAAATTGCCGGCATTTTTTTGACAGCCATTTTTCTATACTCGTTATATTGGATTTTGAAGCGCAGCGGCGTACTTATGGCGATCTTTTGGCCGCTGCTTGCCATTTTTTCGGCCCCTAATATTCTCTTTAGGTCACTGATGATGCGTCCGCATCTGGTTTCGCTTAGTTTGAGCGCTTTACTGTTTTATTTTCTGGCAAGCGGAAGTTCTTTGGGGATATTTCTGATGAGTTTCGGCATTTCTTGGTTTCATTTAAGTTTGGCGTGGATTTCGCCGCTTCTGGCTGGTACGGTTGCCGTCGTCCAATGGTGGAATGAAAAAAGAATTACCTGGAGAGGTATGATTTTTGTCGCGTTGGGTACCGTGGCCGGTTGGCTGCTGCGTCCCAACCCTATTGGCGCCTTAAAACTTGCTTATATTCAAGTCGCCAAATTGATTTTTGATAAACAAAGCGGTTTACCGCTCCTTTTTGGAACAGAATTATATCCCTTGGATTCGGTAACGTTATTCAGCAACTTTTTATTATTTTTATTGTTGTGGCTCTCGGCTTCCTGGATTTTTATCGCCTGGTTCAAGCGTCGCTATTTGGAGTTAAAAGATTTTAAAATAAAAACCTTAATTCTTGCGAGCGCGGTTCTTGCGCCTCTTTTCTTTTTGTTAACCATGATAGTCGCGCGGCGCGCCCATGATTTTTGGATTTTATTTGGAATAATTTTTATAGCCCTCGTTTTTTCTAATTTTTTGCGCGCGAAAAGCCTGAATAACACCAAGATGGTTTTGGGAGTAGTTTTTATATTTCTTATTTTTTACAGCGGAATTAAAACTGCCGGTAGTTTAAATACACGAGCGGTTAAACCTGAACTTTATCGGGAAGTTAGCGGTTGGTTAAAAGAAAATTCCTCTACCGGCGACATAGTATTCAATGTCCGTTGGAGCGATTTTGCCATGTTATTTTTCAACAACCAAAAAAATTATTACATCGGCGGTATGGATCCGATATTCCAGTATGCCTATAATCCAAGCCTTTATTGGAAATTTCATTATCTTTCGGCGGATGACGTTACTAAAAAAACTTGCGGCGCTGACGCGTGCACGAAAGAAATACTGGAAGATACTTATGAAGTATTAACGCGCGATTTTAACGCCCGTTACGTGGTTTTAGAAAAATCGCGGAATTCGGCGGTTAATTACTATCTTTCGTCCGACCCTCATTACGAAAAAAAATTTGAGACTGAGCGTGACGTGGTATATTTAATAAAACGGTAATGAAAAAACAATTTTATTGGGCGCTTTTATTTGTAGGTTTCATTGGTTTGGCGGCAGTTTTGCAATTTTCCACTTCTAACGCCTTTGATGCGGACAGTTTGTATCACATAAAACATTCTTTTTTGTATGGAACCGAGGGTTTATTCAATAGCGCCTTTCCCTGGACGCAATACTCCGTTATCAATCAATACTCCGCCGATCTCTGGTATGGTTTTCATATTTTGACCTTGCCATTTTCTTGGTTTTACGATTTGGGAACCGGAATAAAAATCGGAGGCGTTTTCATAACCGTCGTTGCCGGTTTACTTGTTTTCGCGGCTTTTAAGCGGATGAAAATTAAATGGCCGGCGGTTTGGGTTTTGATTTTTTTGCTTGCTACCGCGGATGTACTGTATCGGTTCGCGATGTTTCGTCCGCATCCCTTATCGCTCGGTTTGGCGTTACTGATCTTTGCTTATCTCAATACCGATTCAAGCCGCTTTTCCAAAATTGTCTTATTTTTAGCCGGATTCTTTTTTTCCTGGATTCATCTGTCTTTGAGCTGGCTTCCTATTTTAGTTTGGCTAGTTACTGCCGCGGCACAATTTTTACAGAAAAAAAATATTCAATGGAGGAATTTGGCGGCTATGGGCGCCGGACTCGCAGGCGGCCTGTTATTGCGACCGAATCCTTTCGGAGCGGCCAAGCTTACCTACATCCAGGTCATACAGCTTCTATTTGAAAAAAAATTACCGCTTCGTTTTGGTCGCGAGCTTATTCCATTTGCGTGGGAAAATTTCATCGATCAATTAGTACCGATAACTATCGCGCTGTCGATGGCGGTTATATTTTTAATTTGGCTGAGTCGAAAAAAGGAACGCCAGCAGAACGGCGTTTGGGTAAGCCTAGTTTTGGCGGCAATTTTCTTTTTCCTCACGTTCGCGGTAGCGCGCCGTTCCAATGAAGTTTTCGTGGGGTTCGCGGTTCTTTTTATAGCCTTATTATTTGAACGCTATCGGACCGTTGCCGCGAAAATAAAGATTCGCAGCCTTGTAACGCTTGCGGCGTTAGTTCTGGTAATCTATGCGCCGATAAAAACCATTTATCGATATGATACCTATCTCGCGACTACTTTTTCTATAGACCGTTTTAAGGACGCGGCGCTATGGTTGAAAGAAAATTCAAAACCGGGGGAAATTGTTTATAACCTTCACTGGGATCGGTTTGCCGATTTATTTTTTTGGAATAATAACAATTACTATATCAACGGTATGGATCCGATTTTTGAATATGCTTTTAAACCAGAACTTTATTGGAAAACTCATTTTCTGGCGATTGACGCCGGCACGGCTTTTACTTGCGGTATGATTCGCTGTACGGCGGAAGAGACGGTAGAAACATACGAAGTTCTTAAAAACGACTTCAGGGCATCGTATATAATTGTGGAAAAATTGCGAAATCCAAAAGTTTTACAATATTTAGAATCCTTCGGCGGTTATCAAAAAGTTTTTGACAACAATGACCAAAAAGTGTTTAAAATAATTTAATGAAGATATCCGTCATTATCCCGGTATATAACGAAGTGGCCACTCTGCCGGTAATTTTAGAGCGCGTACAAAAAAATAAGCCGGCGGAAATTATTATCGTTGATGACGGTTCAACTGACGGAACCAGAGAATTCTTAGATCGTTATAAGGCGTCAAACGTCAAAGTTTTCAAACATACGCGTAATTCCGGCAAAGGCGCGGCTCTCCAAACCGGAATTAAGGCAGCTACTCAAGACGTAGTTCTAATTCAGGACGCCGATTTGGAATACAATCCCTTGGAATACGAGCGTTTGCTTGCTCCTATCGAGCAAGGATACGCGGATGTCGTCTATGGGTCGCGTTTTGTCGGCTCTGATCCCCATAGAGTACTATTTTTCTGGCATTATATTGGCAATAAATTCCTAACATTTTTATGCAACGTGGTCGCCAATTTAAATTTGACGGATATGGAAACGGGTTTTAAGGCATTTCGAAAAGAAGTAATTCGTTCGATTTCCCTTAAGGAAAGGCAGTTCGGTATTGAGCCGGAGATTACAATTAAACTTGCTAAAAAGGGGTGGCGATTTTATGAAGTGGGTATTTCTTATTACGGCCGCGGTTATAAAGAAGGTAAAAAAATCCGCTGGACCGATGGCGTAAAGGCTATCGCGGTGATAATTAAATACGGCCTGTTTTCTTTAAATTAACGAGTGACAGAAATGGTTACGCTGAGTTCTGCCGATGGCGCGTCTACGACAACGCGGTTATTAGCGTCCTTAATAATGCGGTAATTTAAATCGTAATTAGTTTTGTCCGTGAAAGAGCCGGCGGACGGGTCATAAGGCAGGGCGGAAATGTAAAGAGGTACCAGGCAGTCATAAATGTCGTATTTTCCCAAGCCGGTGCCTATTGTAGTAGTGGCAGCGGTAGGCAAGGCGGCGCAGTCGGCATCTGTCGGCCACGAGGCGCGATTGTCGGTTAGGCGTTGGCCGACGCCGTTTAAAATAACGTTTACATCCGAACGGCGTTGGGTATTTCTGGCGTTAGAAAACTGCCGTACAGGATTAATGGCAGTAATAATGGCAACCGCTAAAATAATGGCTACTGCCGACGCAACCATTAACTCAACCAAGGTAAAACCGCGTAGTCTTCGCATATTACTAACCCTATCAGAAGTTCTTTAATTCCTCTAATGAAACTGTGGAAAAATTCGTGGCAACGACGGTCAGTTTGAGATTGGTGGTGGCGCCGTTGATTTGAGAATGAGCTTTTATTATTTTGTTAGGTCCTGAAGTTTCCACCGGGTTGATGGTGCATTGGTAGCCGGAAACGGCCATGGTTTCATTGCCGCCGTAATTACCGTTGTCGGCAAGTTTTAAAAGCGCCCAATCCAGACAGGAACGCGTTACTAAAAAACTAGTTTGTTTGTTGTTAAAATCAACCACGTTGAAACGAGTGAAAAGATTAGCCGAACCTAAGGAAATAGCGACTGTCATCATAAGAAGCGCCAAAATTATTGCGGAAGTTATGACGATAAAACCTTTGTTCATTTGACGATTATAACCGTATCGATATCTATGGAGGTGGAGGCAAAAGCGTTATAAATCGTGGCATTGACCTTAATGGCCGGGCGGCCGGAAAAAGTAAATTGATGGAAAGTTAGATTTTGTATTGCTACGTAAGCATCGTTAGTGATCAGAAGGGCGGGGTTGGCGCCACGTTGTAATTTAGCCGCTTCGCTGTCCGTGTAAATAATAACGGGATTATCGGCAAAACCAATTTTATTCACCGACAAGCTTGTTGTGGTGGCGCCGGCCGTCGGCGCGTTAATGGCAGAAACGCTTTGGAGGGCCCAGTAGATTTTTTGTTCCAATAATTTCTGGTTTTCCACCACCTCTTTTTGATTGTCGCTGCGATCGCTTGCATTAATAAGCTGATAAGTGGTTGCCAAAGCAAAAGACAAAATAGCGCTGGCAATTGCCACGTAAATCAGGGTTTCAATAAGCGTAAAGCCCTTATTGCGAAGTGATGATTCTAAGTGAGTCATTGCTGCGTACTGACATAAAAACTTTATTGTCGGCAAAATCTATTCCGGTGGCCACTTGGGGAAAATTCAACGACGCGTACTCGGTTATATTATCAAGATTATTAGTATTCACGACTATAAATTCTTTTCCGGAGTTTGCCGTTGCTAAAAAAGCAAGATTGCCGACGACGCAAACAATATCGTTTACATCGCCGCCAAGACTGATGCGACCTCTTGTATATATTTGACTGATCGTATTGGTGGCCCCCAAAACTATCAATTCATCTCCTATATTGCCAACTAATAAATTCGCGCCTCCCCGGTATTGCACAAAAACGCTAATATCTTCGGTTGTGCCGCTAATATCATGATAGCCGAGCCTAATGGGATTAAGGGTATTGGTTATATCATAAATCCAGACATCTTCGTCGGATTGTTTACTGATGACGTAAAAAATATTGCCGGTAATGGCAAAGTCTCTAATATCGCCATTGTTTGACAAGTCGCCCCTGATAAGAACGGGGAGAGCCGGATCGCTAACGTTTATAAAAGATATTTCTTCGGAAGCGGTGCTTAATCGTCCTATTACCGCCGTGTTCTCAAAAACAATAACAGACATTGCGTCTGTTGAGCCGCTCAAACCCAGCGAACCCACCTCCGTTATGTTGGCCGGATCGCTGATGTCAAAAATCACCAGTTCTTTTGAGTCGTTAGGGGAAGCCGCGTACAAGTAATTCCCTTTTATGTAAATTGCGTTGATGCCGCCGGCGCCAATATCCAGCGAGTCGGCTAGTGTCGGAGATAAGGGATTACTGACGTTAAACGAGAAAATATCCGGCTTGCTGGCCGTAGAAGATACGCCGCTTACAAACACATATGGTAGTTTTGCCAAAACATCCGTTCCTTGATTACCGGAGCCCAAATCTCCGCTGCCAAGAGAAACTGGATGCGACCAATCCCCGGTTATATTTTCTTGCCTGCAACTACTATAAGAAAGACTTTCCCAGTTAGTCAGTTGTTCTACGGTCTCAATTTTTTGAATACGGCCGGAATTTACTTGCCAAGTTACGGTGGTGGTCGCTATTTTTATATTTTCATTAATAGTGGAAATAGAGACCGTTCGCGTAAAAATGTCTTTAGTATTGTTGACGCTAGTGGAACCAAACATCCATTCATTATTTTGAAAGACCAAGCCGTGATTTCCATCAGTCAACTCTGCCCATTCGCGATCGCGAATAGCGCGAACCGCGGTTGTACCTTCTTGGATATAATCTGAGGATAATTGAGCGTTTACGGCATCGACTGACAGGCTTTGTCCGCCGAACATAAGTTGGAAAGCGGCGGTCATAGACAGCACGAAAATGCTAATAGCAACCAAGATTTCTATTAGGCTTTGGCCCGCCTCATCCGCCTCATCGGCGGACCCTTTAATAAACCAATCCTTCGGCATTGACGTAAATATAACGGTTAATATTTTCTTGAGTCAGCGTGTAGGTGCTGGAAGCGGTTTGGCCGGATAAGGCGGTGAACACTAACTCGCTCGGGCCGACAATCGATATTTCTGTCGTACGCGGAAAAGTTCTATCTTTACTTTGGTCGCGAGAAGTAAATGTCGTGCCTTGAAATAAAATATATTCGTCTGCGTCGTAATGGACGCCGTGGTCAGATTCGTAATTATTTGTCATTGCCAAATTGCGCGCTTGCTGAAAAAGCGCGTTGAGCAGGCGTGCTTCCGAATCAATTTGATAACCCAAATAGAAATTAAAACCAATGGCGCCGGCCATGCCAAAAAGAATAACCAGAATGCCAATAGTCACCAACAGCTCCACAAGCGTAAAGCCATCCTGATTAAATGTTCTGGGTAATTTCATAAATCGGCGTAATGATAGAAATAGCGACAAAACCTACGATCGTACCCATAACCACCATGATGAGCGGCTCCAAAGTACTGGCGAGATTTTTGGTTGTTTCTGATACTTCGGAATCGTAAAAATCCGATAAATATAGCAATGTTTCACTTAAATTTCCTGAAGTTTCGCCAACGGCAACCATTTGAGAAACCATAGAAGGAAATAAACGCCGATGTTTTGTGAGATATGGCGCTACTGCCTCTCCTTTAGTGACTTCTTCCGCTATTTGCATCAGCTCTTTTCTGTAAACTAAATTTGAAAGCGATTGAGCGGTAATATTTAACGCCTCAACTACCCGAATGCCGCTTTTAAGAGTCAGCCCTAACGTTCTGGTAAAATTCGCGAGATTAAGATCGCGTGATACCCCCCCTACAATGGGCATAAATAATAAAACTTTGTGGTAAAAATATTTCACCTTGCCGATTTTTAGAAGTAATGACCAAATGATAAACAAAATAATCAACACAATCACAACCATAATTCCATAATTGGACAGGAAATTACTGAAATCAATCAAAAATTGAGTGGTAGCCGGCAATTTTACGTTAAGATTTTTGAAAACGGGAATTATTTTCGGGAAAATAAACACTATTAACATTACGGTGATGCCAAGAGTAGCGGCAAAAATAATCCCCGGATAAATAAGGGCGCTAACAACCCTACTACGCAATTCCTTTTTCTTTTTCAACTCATCAGCCAGATAGTTTAAGTTTTCTGCTAAAATACCGGCTGATTCCCCTACTCGGATTATGTTCACAAATAAATCTCCAAAAAGATCTTTATATTTTTCCAGACTAGCCGATAAAAATTGGCCGTTGCTTACATCCGAGATAACCTGTTTGAGAATTTTTAGCATAGAGCGCGATCTGGTTTCTTGCTGAATCATGCGCAAACTTTCCAAAAGCGGCAAACCAGCCTTTGCCATTACGGCCAGATGTCTGGAAAATAAAATTTTGTCCTGAATTGATACGCGGATCCCAAAATTGCGAAAATAATTTTTAAAAAAGGTTAAAGGTTTACTCATGAATAACACGTAATACTTCCTCAATGGTTGTTTGGCCATCAAGCGCTTGCTGAATCCCGCTCTCAATCATAGTAGTCATTCCATTTTTGATCGCGATTTTTTTAATTTCACCCGCGTCGGTGCGTTTCATCAGCGCGACGCGAATCTCATCATCCATTTCCAGAATTTCGCGTATGGCAATTCTTCCTTTGTAGCCCGTATTATCGCATTGCTCGCACCCCTGGCCATGAAAGAAAACCAATTTTTGATTTTGCAATTTTAGCGGCAAAATAGTTTTTAAGCTTTCAACCTCCTCTTTAATTAATTCTTTCTTGACGCTGCAGTTAGTGCAGATTTTTCGGAGAAGACGCTGGGCCATGGCGATGTTTACGGTGGAAGCTATTAAAAACGGTTCAACACCCATATCCAGAAGCCGCGGCAGAGTGGTGGCGGCATCATTAGTGTGAAGAGTGGAAAGCACTAAGTGGCCGGTCAAAGCGGCGTTTACCGCGATGCCGGCAGTTTCCTCGTCGCGGATTTCACCAACCATGATGATATTCGGGTCCTGGCGCAAAATGGACCGTAAGCCGTTAGCAAACGTAAGGCCGGTGCGTGGATTGACCTGAATCTGCTCTATGCCATCAATTGCATATTCCACAGGGTCTTCAATAGTTATAATAGAAACCTCTCTGGTATTAAGATTTTTTAAAATCGTGTATAAGGTTGTGGTTTTGCCGGAACCGGTAGGGCCGGTTGCTAGAATCATTCCATAGGGTTTGCGGATGTTTCTTCTGACTCGATCCAAAGACAATCCGGTAAATCCAAGCCCCTCTAAGGTATAATTCTCCGCTTGAGTGGATAAAAGACGCAACACGGCATTTTCACCATAATACGTTGGAGTTATAGAAACCCGAACGTCGACATTAACGCCATCAGCAACAATACGAAAACGGCCATCTTGAGCCGCCTGGTGTTCGTCGGTTCTAAGACCGGACAAAACTTTAATGCGCGTAGTAACTTCGGATTGAATTGCTTTAGGCAAGACATAGGCATCATGCAGAACTCCGTCAACCCGGAAACGGACATCCACCTTCGCTTCAGCCGGATCAATGTGAATGTCGGAGGCGCGGGCCCTGAAAGCTTGTTCCACTAAGCCATTAACAAGGTAAATTATAGAGATCTCGTCGGCGGGTTTGGCAATTTCAGTTTTTAGCGCGTCGCCGGCTATTGGAACAGCTTTCGGTTTTTCTACTAAAACCTTTTTTGTTTCTTTAGTTTTTGTTTCCGCTTTTTTGACCATACCAGTTAAGTAATTATCTTAGTTTATTTTAACATATTTTGATAATAAGGTAATAAATCCCATGTATAACTTCGAGTGATGCCAACAGTAAAGCTACTTAAAATTATGCGTGGTATAAAAAACCCCGCTTTTAACGGGGTTGGTGGGATTTTTAAGTAGACCGGGAATCAAATGTCAGACGGGCCAGGCTGGTCATCGAACGGAAGATTTCATCCGGAATCGGCGGCCAGTACCCATCCTTTTTTGGGTATTTGTCTACGAAGTGCATAATACTTAATCCGCGCGGCCGCTTGTAGATTACGCCATAGAGAAGATTGTCTCCGCTCCTTACCTGGATGTCTACTAGCCGGACTATACTTTTGGCATCAGAAAGCGCCTGGGCGATCTTAATCTCTGGGATTGGAATCATTATTCTCTCCTTTATTTTTCCGACATACACGAACCTGATACAGCATATTCAAACAGCCAAAGACCAACGCCACCAGCATTACCACGCTAATCAAAAGCGTCATAATTCAGCCTCCTTCTTTGATGAAAAAAACTGCAATGATTATACACTATTTTGGTTTACTTGTCAAATTGGTTTGTTTGTGGTAGTGTGTATTTAGCTGGCAATCCAGACGATTGCTCATTGCTTTTCGCAATGGGAGGAAAGTCCGGGCACTCACCCGACGCATGTCGGGTCAAAAAGGTAGCGGCTAACAGCCGTCGTCCGCCGATGAGGCGGAAGAGGTGCGAACAGTAACGTCCCGATCCGAAAGCATCGGGAGGGCCCAATCTCAACGTAGTAGGCCCAATTCCGCCATAGAGATAAAAAAACGGAAGTGAAACGGCTAAATCCTTATCGAGTGCAAGGCCGTATCCGCCGAAGAGGCGGAGGTGCCGCTTGATCCCGCGGAGTAATTCACGGGACAGATAAATAATCGTCTCGTCTGCCTCGTCGGCGGATAGACAGAACCCGGCTTATCGATTGCCAGCCGTTACAAAACCCCGACTTAAGTCGGGGTTTTGTTTTACGCGGAAAATCTATCGGTTATCCAAGGCTTCATTTACGAGGCGATCGGCTTCTTTGTTTTTTTCCCGCGGAATATGGTTGAAAGCCACGTTTTTAAAATCCAGCCGCAAATTCCAGATTTCCAGCCATAGCGGCTGAAGATCTTTGTCCTCTATTTTATATTGGCCGATTAATTGCCGCATTAAAAGTTCGCTATCCATATTGCATTCCAGTTCTGTTTCTTTCGCTTTCTTTTTTCCAAGAAGCGCCTTTGTTTTTTTCAAGGCAAAAATCAGCGCCTTATACTCAGCCACGTTATTTGTGGTTTCGCCTATGTATTCCCCGTATTTTTTTGAGCCCACAACCGCGCCGATAGCCGCCGGACCGGGATTCCCTCTGGATCCGCCATCGGTATAAATCACCAATTTTTTATCGCCGAATAACGACTCGGTCATTTTTTTAAACTTTTCCAAGGCAATTTCGTTCCGTCCGGCAGAGAAAATCCGGCCGCCGCTTTGTGGCCTCCCCCGCCAAAACGCTGCGCGATTTTAGAAACGTCGGCTTTGCCGTTAGAGCGTAAAGAGACAAGAATCTGACCGGAAATTTTTCTCCAAATAATTCCGATAGGAGGCAATTTTTTTGCCAGTAAGTTCCCTAATTCGGACGCGAAATTGGCCGAATTAACGGCAAGCGTTTTATAACCGGCAAATAAAACTTTCTCGGTGTTATTGGAGATTAAGCGGTCTATCATCTTTTTTTCGTGCCGCAAAATCAAACTTCCGTTTTTAAACCATCTTTTTCTTTTTTTCGGATTTTCTAATTCCCGAGCCAGTCCTTCCCAAATTTTGAAATCAAAATTGAAAAGATCAAGATAAGCCAGAACTTCGTGCGAGTGAGGGAGTTTGAATTTCCACAAATCTCCGTCTTCGGCGTATTGTAAAATTTTTGGCACGGGCTTATTCGGATGGAAATACTGCCAGGACAAAACTGAACCGGAATGATGAAGGGCATAGGAATATTTTTCGGTCAGTTGCGTGGCTTTTTTGGAGGAAATATGATGATCAATCGCGGTAACTCGTTTGTTGTCATTAATCATTTTTTTAGTAATTGCCTCCGGATAAGTAAAATCAACCGAATATATATTTTTGTTTTTTAAACCTTGGGGCACCGGCGTTTGGTGAATAACGCTGATGTATTCAGCTTTATTGCCAAATTTTTTCCAAGCCGCCCAGGCGCCGCCGAAACCGTCGGTGCAATTGGAATGGTACAGCACAACGATATCTTTGCTGATTTTCCGAAATTTTCTTCGCCGTTCAAGAAATTTTGTCATTGTTATTTTAATGCTTCTATTCCCGGCAATTTTTTACCGGCTAAAAATTCCAACATTGCCCCTCCGCCAGTCGATAAAAATCCGATTTTATTTTGCAGATTCAGTTTTAGGACAAGTTGCGTTGTCTCGCCGCCTCCGACAACTACAAGACCGGCCAGGCCGCGCTTGCCGGCTGACGAATTGGCGAGGCATTTAGCCAAGGCGACAGAGCCGCCGGCATATTTCTTATTTTCAAAAAGCCCCACTGGCCCGTTCCAAATCACGGTTCTGGCTTTTTTTATTTCCGAACAATATTTTTTTATAGTAAGCGCTCCGATATCGCGGGCGTCGCCGTTTTCCTCCAGCCAATCAACCGGCCCGCAGATTTTTGAAGATTTCGGAAGAGAATTACTTTGATTTAAAACACTGCTGCCCAAAAGAATTTTTGTGGCTTTAGGCATTAAATTTTTAATTACGGGAAGTTTGTCTTGTATCTTACTTCCGCCAAAAATCATCACCAGCGGTTTTTTGGGTTTTATCATTACCCTGGAAAGAGTTGCAATCTCTTTTTCAAGTAATAAACCGGCATAAGACGGCAAAAATTTTGGTAACTGCGTAATAGAAGCGTTGGCGCGATGAGAAACGGCAAAGGCATCATTAACGTAAAAATTTCCCAGCTTGGAAAGATGCCGCGCGAAATCTTGGCTGTTAGTTTCTTCTCCCGGCCAAAAACGCAAATTTTCCAAAAGAAAAACTTTGCCGTTATCGGGCAGCGCGGAGGGTGGCTTAGTTAAAAAAATAACCTGTTCTTTAAGATTTTTTTGCAGAAAAGCGACGAATGGCTTGAGGGAAAATTTTCGCTCCACACCCTTGGCCTGCCCGCTGACCTGTCCGCCGCTGAGGCGGATGAGGCGGGGCCGCCCGCGATGGCTTAATATCAGTAAACGAGCCCCGTTTTTTAACAGAAACATCATCGTTGGCAAAGAAGCGGTCAGGCGTAGCGCATCCCGGCTGCTCTCTACGTTAAAATCCACTCTTAACAGGCAGGTTTTTCCGGCAATGTCTTTCTTTTTCAAGTCTTGCAAACGGCGCATTTCAATATTATATCACACATAGTAAAATGAAGTTTGATGATCGAAAGACAATCTATCGTGATTTTAGGAGCCGGATTTGGCGGTTTGCGCGCCGCATCGTTGATTATGAAAGCGGTGCGCCGGCGCGGCCTTGAACATCAATTCCGGGTCGTGTTAGTGGATCGCAATAGTTATCACACTTACACCCCGACTTTATACGAGGCAGCCACCACCTCAAAAGAAACAGCTAATTATTTGAAAATTAAAGAAATAGTGGCGTTTCCAATTACCGAAATAGTTAAGGGAACCGGCATAGAATTTCTTAACGTTAAAATAGAAAGCTTGGACTTGCACGACGGGGACATTCACATAGAAGGCGGACAAAAACTCAAATTTAATTATCTTGTGCTTGCGCTGGGTTCCGAAATTAATTATTTTTCCATTCCTGGCCTTCAAGAACGATCTCTACCGCTAAAAACTTTTATGGACGCTCTGAAAATTCGCGATACACTTTTAGATTTAGTTAGTTCCGGTAAAAAAAATATTGAAATAATAATAGGCGGCGGCGGTTCAACGGGCGTGGAATTAGCCGGAGAAATCCAAGTATGGCTCGGCGAACTGAAGAAAGAAATTAAAGAGCGCGACGTCAAAACAACTATTATCGAAGCATCGCCGACAATTTTGCCCGGTTTTACGGAAAAAATAATTTCCGCAGTCGGTAAGCGTCTTCAACGCCTAAAAGTGGAAATTATCGCCAATGATCCTATAGAAAAAGTAAATCCAACTAAAATAGTATTAAAAAGCCGCCGCGAGGTTTCCTATGATATTTTAATTTGGACCGGCGGCGTTAGGGCTTCAGAATTGGTTGGCGCGTTACCTCTCCGGATAGAAAAACGCGGCAGGGTGGAAGTTGTAGGTGAAATGGAATGTTTGCCGCAAAGTTCGGATCTCAAATTGTACGGCAAAATTTACGCCATTGGCGATATTGTTTGTTTTTATGATCCGGAAACCGGAAAACCAATACCCGGCGTTGCTAGGGCGGCGCTTTCTCAAGCTTCTATAGTAGCGAGTAATATCATAGCCGGCATAACAAACTCCGGCCGCTACAAGCAATATCGGCCAATGAATTATCCTTATATTATTCCAGTGGGCGGTAAGTGGGCGGTAGCCAAGATTGGCTCTTTTACGATTATCGGATTTTTTGGCTGGCTGTTTAAGGGACTAGTGGAATTGAGTTATTTTTGTTCTATTATGGCTCCTGGCAAAGGATTCAAATTATGGATTAAAGGTCTTTGGATTTTTATCAAAAACGATCGTTTGGGGTAGCGGATAGCTATTTGGAATTCGTTTCAATAATAATTGGCGATTTTTTTGTTTCGCCGCGGATAAGATAACCCAGGCCAAAGCTTAAAATAATGACTAGGATTATAAAAATAATCTGCATAAGGACGCGCGGTTTCTCGTTTGACATGCCCGCAGTATACGGATATACTAATTTTTATTCAATATGGCACACACTAAATCAGGCGGTTCCACTAAGTTAGGCCGAGATTCGGCAGGGAAACGCCTCGGAGTAAAAATTAATGACAACGAAGCCGCGAAAGTCGGCGAGATTATTATTCGCCAGCGGGGTTCTCACTATATTGCCGGTCAAAATGTTGCTCACGCGGGCGATGATACTTTATACGCTTTAAAATCCGGAACGGTTAAATTCGTTACGGGAAGCAAGATTCGTTTTGATAGTTCTAAGCGCCGCACTAAGATCGTGAAAGTAGTTTAATTTTAACGATTCCGCTGATTCCTCTGCCAAAACGCACCGTTGCTTGGTGATCTCCTAAAGTTTTAAAATTGTTTGCTAAAACTTCCGTTTCTCCATAACCTTTTTCTTTCAAGGCCTTTTTAATTTGCTCTGCGCTAATTGATCCGAACGTCTCACTATTAGAGCCGGTTTTTAATTCAAACTTCAGCACTTCCCCGCCGAGTTTTTCTACTAACTCTTTATAGCGGGATAAGAGCGTATTTTCTTTAGTTTCAGCGCTGTTTTTAAGATGCAGCGCGGTTGGATTGGCGGGCATTGCCTTTTTTTGGGGTATCAAAAAATTTCTGGCGTATCCGTCGGAAACTTCTTTAATTTCATTTTTTTTACCAATCTTTTTAACGTCTTCCAGTAAAAGCACTCTCATTGGCTAATTTTATTTAACTAGCTGAGGTTTAAGAACTTCAAAAGCTTTTTTAAGTTGAGGGTCATTATCCGCTTTGGCGTCTTCTTCGGTAAGTTTTACTTCAAAATCCGGCTTCAACCCATTTTTTTCAATAGCTTGTCCGCTCGGCAAGAGCCACTTGGCAATAGTGATTTTTAAACTGGAATTATCGCTAAGTGTTTGTAATTCTTGAACGGTTCCTTTACCAAAAGTATTTTCACCTACTAGTTTTATATTGCGCTGATCCCTAAGCGCGCCAGCCAAAATTTCAGCGGCCGAAGCCGAACCGCCATTGACCAGAACAACCACCGGAAAATCTTTCAAAGCTTCGTTACCGTTTGCGCGAAAAACAACGTCATCGCCCGCGCGGAATTTTTCAGACACTACGACAAGATTATGCTTCAAAAACCAGCCGGCAAGATTAACCGCGACTTCCAAATAACCGCCGGGATTGTTGCGTAAATCCAGAACCATTCCCTTGGCGCCTTGTTTCAAGCCGCCAGCCACCGCATCATAGAATAATTGCTCTGAGCTTTCATTAAAAGCGTAAAGTTTTAAATGAAGTATATTCCCCTCTTTTATATCCCAATCAAGCGTTGGGACGCGAATTTCATCTCTGACTATCTTAAATTCTTTAACAGCCTCCCACCCATTGCGCAAAATAGTAAGAGTGACTGTTGTGCCGATTTCGCCGCGAATAATCGTGACGGCATCATTAACTTTTATGCCATCGGTGAAAGTATTATCAATTTTTAGAATTTTGTCCTTTGGTAAAAGCCCGGCTTTTTCCGCGGGAGAACCCTTAAGAGGCGCGATGACTACCAATTGATCATCGCGAATGCCAATTTCGGCTCCGATACCTCCAAAACTGCCCTTAACATCTTCCTCAAACTTTTTGGCTTCCGCGGGCGGGAAAAATACCGTGTAAGGGTCCTTTAGCGCGTCAACTAAACCGGTGACTGCTCCATAAACAAGATCCTGATCGGGTACGGTGTCGCCGTTTATATGATCTTCTTTTAATTTTTCCCACGTTTGCCAAAACACGCCAAAATCTGCTTTAACATTTTGATCGTCAATATTGGTTAAATTTTTGACTGTTATAACCTGAGGATATCGTTGTCCGGCCCGAAACCCGATATAAAGAGAACCGCCCGTAACTACGGCAGCGGCCACAATCATAATTATTAGCGTTTTAAGGCTTAAACCTCGCAACAGTTTCATTTTCTTCAGTCTAATATATTACAATTATTATCCCAAATCAAATATAATGAAATAGCAGATGAAACTATTATTTGGCTCCGGTGAAAACTACTTTGAAGAATTAAAAAAACGCGCGAAGAAAACTCGGGCTTATACTTCATATCAGTTGACGGGCCTGGAAATTGCTAATATCTTAGGTGACTGGAGCCATAAATCGCTCTATATGAGGTTGGTAAAGAAACACGGAGAGGGTAAGTTGTTGGAATTAGCAAAATCGGTGGCCGAAAGAAAAGAAGTGCAGAATAAAGGGGCATACTTTATGAAAGTGCTTAAAGGAAAATGAAAATCGTAACAATTCAAAACAAAAAAGATGAGAAGTTCTTGCGTCATCCGGTGGCTCTATTTAATTTTAAAATTTTTTCAAAAAAGGACATCAAGGATTTAGTCCAAAGAATGCGCAAATCAATGCAGGAAGCTGAAGGTATTGGATTAAGCGCGAATCAGATAGGTTTGGATATGAAAGTTTTCGTTGCCCGGGTGGAAAATAAATTTTACGCGGTTTTTAATCCGGAAATTGTTCAATTCTCCAGCGCAATCTTACAAATAGAAGAAGGATGCTTAAGCGTTCCGGGGATTTACGGTTCGGTTGAAAGGCCCGAAAGAGTAACGTTAAAAGGCCGCGATATTAACGACAAGCCGATTAAAATTAAAGCCTGGGGTTTGCTGGCTAGGGTTTTTCAACACGAGTTGGACCACCTAGACGGAAAGCTTTTTATTGATAGAACCAAAAAACTTTCCGCAATTTCTAAGTCCTAATATCTAATTTCTAAACCAACTATGAAATACATTTTCTTTGGCACTCCCGAATTCGCGGCGATTATTTTAGAGAAGTTGATAGTCGCGGATATGTCGCCGGCGTTGGTTGTATGCAATCCCGACCGCCCGGTCGGCAGAAAAAAAATTATCACACCCCCGCCCGTAAAAGCGCTAATTATGAATCTGGAATCAGGAATTAAGGACAAAATAATAATCTGGCAGCCGGAAAAATTAGAAATTAAAAATTGGAAATTGGAAATTGATAAACTTGGCGGCGTTGACTTCGCGATTGTGGCGGCTTATAACAAGATAATTTCTAAAGATGTTTTAGATACTTTGCCTGCCAAGTTTATCGGCGCTCATCCTTCGCTGTTGCCAAAGTACCGGGGCGCCACGCCGATCCAATCCGTCATATTAAACGGCGAAAAAGAAACGGGAACCACCCTTTTTTTAACGGACGAAAAAGTGGACCACGGGCAAATACTCGCGCAACGAGAATTGGAATTTCCAATTTCTAATTTCCAATTTTCAAACTTATTGACGAGCCTAGCTAGGTTATCGGCGGACTTACTCGTAGAAACTTTGCCGAAATTCGTGAAAGGCGAACTAAAGCCGCAGACGCAAAACGAAACAGAAGCGACTTATACGAAAAAATTTGTCACCGAAGACGGCCTTGTTGATTTAGAAAAAGATGACCCAATCTTAGTTGAAAGAAAGGTCCGAGCCTTAAACCCCGAACCGGGAGTTTACGCGATTCGGGATGGAAAACGAGTAAAAATTTTAGCGGCGGAACTCAAAGACGGCAAACTTAAAATTACAAAAATACAAGAAGCGGGCGGGAAGCCAAAGTCTGTCTAGCGTTTGTTTAAATCAAAATCTTTTACGATTTTATTGGCAAAATCCCAATCTAAATTGGCGAAAAAAGAATTGATGTAATCCTTGCGATTCACGCCATAGTCTATAAAATAGGCATGCTCATAAACATCCAGGACTATGACCGGCATAGCTGCCCAAACCGCGCCGATATTGTGGGCGTCGGATCCGTAGTTGTGCAAACGATTGTCTTTGAAGTCAAAAGCGAGCACGGCCCATCCGCGGGCACTTAAGCCGGTGGCGATCATATCAACCTTCCAATTCTCCAGAGAGTCAAAATCCCGTTCAATCATTTTGACTAACTCCCCTTCCGGTTTGCCGACTTGCCCTGAGCCTGTCGAAGAGCCAAGGTGGCCAAAATAAACTTCATGAAGTTTCATTCCGTTGACGGCAAAAGTTTCTTGGCGCTTTAACTCGCCAATAAAACTAAAAACGCCGTTCGCTTCCGATTTATCGGCTGCTTCCAGCTTGGTTTGGATTTCGTTGGTTTTTTTAACATAGCCCTCATACAGCTTAAAATGCTCCTGAAGCATCTTAAGAGTCAGGCCATCTAAGTCTTTGTTAAATTTATTCTTTTCCGGTTGAAAATCTTTTCTCATTATTCCAATTATAACAGGATTGTAAATTTGTTAAAAATCGGGCAATATTTACTTACAAATGCCTTAAAGAAGCTTCTTAGCAAAGCTGCGGGATCGTCTAATGGTAGGACGTCTGGCTCTGAACCAGAAAATCGAGGTTCGATTCCTTGTCCCGCAGCTTTGCCCGGAAACTAAATTTGGCGGGGTGAAGTAGGACGTCTAGCTCTGAACCATCAAATTGAGGTTCGATTCCCTGTCCCGCAGCAACGGTTTTTAGCTTGGCTTTTTTGTTTTTATTGGATATAATAAAAGAACTATGAAGATTGCGCTTGCGATATTCCTCATTTTCAGCTTTATCGGAATTGCCGGTTTTAGCGTGTTTACTATGAGCCACAATGCCGAACATAATATCGCGAGTTGCGTTGCCGCGGCCGCTCAAGGAGCTGATTGCCCAAAAGAAGGAAGCCCTCTTTTTATTCTCGCTTTTCATCTTAATGCTTTTCGTATCTTTTCAACTGCCGCGTTTCAAAAAAGCCTTGGCGCGATATCGCTATTACTTGTTCTATTCGCGCTGGTTGCCGGTCTGGGCGTCATTTGGAAATTGCGGATTAATTCTTCGCCCACTCCTTTAGTCACGTCACGTTATTTTTCAAAACGTTTATTTCAACAACAGCTTATTAGCTGGCTCGCGCTTCACGAAAATAGCCCCGCTATTTTCTAAACTGCCGGTATAAGACGCCAATTTTTTGGCTTTTATATCGCGCATTCCTTATCTCTATTCGCAGAGATATTTTATTTTCGTAATTTATTAACCAATTAACTACTAATTAATCAAATGAATAAAATAATTATTGGCATAGTCACAATCGTTGCCGTCGGCGGCGTCATCTGGATCGCGCGCCCTTCGCAGAATGGAAATACAGCATCTTTAGTTTCAAACTCCAGCGGAACGCTAAGCGCGGAGGAGCTTAGTTTTGATTTTGGCTCAATATCAATGGCCGCCGGAAACGTCAGTCATAACTTCAAAATTAAAAATACTGACCCCGACCCAGTTGTTATAGATAAAATGTACACGTCATGTATGTGCACGATCGCATCGCTGACAATAGACGGAAAACAGTATGGCCCTTTCGGTATGCCCGGACATACGGCAGTTCCAAGAATTAACAAATCTCTTGATCCGAACGAGGAGGCAGTTGTTGAGGTTGTGTTTGATCCCGCGGCTCACGGTCCTGCTGGAGTGGGCACGATTCAAAGAGTTGTAACAATAGAAAACAACGCGGGACAACCGCTCGAACTGCAGTTTTCCGCTATGGTCACTCCGTAAATCATCATGAATAAAAAACTTGTAATTCTAATTTCCATCGGCGTTTTACTGACCGCTTCGGTATTGTTTTTCAAGATTGGAAATGTTGGCACGACAGCGCTTTGGAATCTAAGCGATGGTGGAAAATGGCTTCTGCCGCTTGTCGGCGTTTCAGCTCTTATTGACAGTATAAATCCGTGCGCGTTCTCAATTTTACTCCTGACGATTGCTTTCCTTTTCAGTATCGGAAAGTTTCGCTCAAGTATATTGAAAATAGGAGGTGCTTATATTCTCGGCATATTCATTGTGTATGTACTAATTGGCCTTGGTATATTCCAAACTCTGCATATTTTCAACACGCCGCACTTTATGGCTAAAATTGGGGCTTCGTTACTTATTGCGTTAGGTTTCATTAATGTAATTAATGAATTCTTCCCTGCCTTTCCAATTAAGTTGCGTATTCCGCAGGCAGCGCATCGTAAGATGGCCGAACTTATGGAAAAAGCATCAATACCAACAGCTATTATTCTCGGAGGGTTGGTGGGGCTTTGTGAATTCCCCTGCACCGGCGGGCCATATTTAATGGTGTTGGGACTTCTTCACGATATGTCAACGTACGCGAAGGGATTGGGATACTTATTGCTCTATAACCTGATATTCATTCTTCCGCTTGTTATTCTTCTGCTTATCGCCAGCAATCACGCGTTATTGGAAAAAGTGAGGGCATGGCAACGGCAAGAAAATAAAATAATGCGTCTTGGTGGAGGTATAGCTATGGTTATCTTAGGAATTCTTATTTTCTTTTTCTAGTATGTTTATCATCATCACAACAATATCAATCGCGGCAATTACCGGGCTTGTGTGGGGTGTCAGAAAAATTTTACCCTGGCCGGGCAGGCCGTTTCCGGTCTGCCCCATTTGCGCCGGCGTTTCCGGCACTTGGCTCTGGATGCTTGTTCTGAAATTACTCGGCTACCCAATTGATGTCGTTATTCTTGCGATGCTCTTAGGCGGCTCGGTTGTTGGCATCGCTTATCAGATTGATAAGCGGCTACCAAACAATAATTTGTCATTACTTTGGAAAGTTTTGTTTATTCCTTTGGGATTTGTGGCGGCTTACAGTTTAGTCTATTCATGGTGGCTGACGTTTGGAGTTATGATTTTTATTCTTGTAATTCTTGCATTGATATTTCTGAAATCGTCCGGCGACAAAAGTGGGCCATCAAGTAAAAGAGTCAGCGAGCTCGAAGAAAAAATGAAACAATGCTGTTGAAATAACCAAACATTAAAAAATTAATATTATTATGGATCAAGAACTAAAACCTGAAATAAAAAAAGATCGTTTTTTTTCGGTAAGCGTTTTGATTTCGGCAATTATTATTGCCGGAGCGTTGGTATATTCGGCAAAGTTAAAAATCGCCAATACCGAAGGAACGGCCAATTTATTGTCGGCACAAACGTCAGAAATAGAAGAAAAAGTTTTGCCTTCTCAAGGAGTCATTTTGCCTGTTCGTTGGGGCGATCTTGGCTCAAAACTCGTCAGTGCGGGCGCGATTGACGCTAATCAATTTATGGCAATATATGACCAAAGAGACGCTTTTACTGAAGAATATAAAAACCTGCTCTTTGGCCAAGATAATGGCAAGCTCAAAATTACTAATGAGAATGCCGGATATCTATTGAATCTGTTTTGGGCGCTCGGGCTCGCGAATAAGAATCCCGTACTTGAATCAGGTGAGATGGCAAATCCAAAATACGGCGGAGCGCAAAATTTTGCTTCCACGGGCGGATGGATAATCGCTGAAGGGAGTCCTATGGATCATTACAGCCGCCATGTATTTTTTACGCTTACGCCGGAACAACAAAAACTTGTTGATAAAGTATCGCGAGGCATATATAGGCCGTGTTGCGACAATTCAACTCATTTCCCAGACTGCAATCACGGAATGGCTATGCTCGGACTTTTAGAACTGATGGCTTCACAGGGTGTAAGCGAACAAGATATGTGGAAAACGGCTCTGGCGGTTAATTCTTATTGGTTCCCCGACGCGTATGCTACAATAGCGGCATATATGCACGGCAAGGGAATTAAATGGGAAGACGTTAACCCGCAAGAAGTTTTGGGCATTAATTATTCCAGCGCGTCAGGATACGCGCGAATCGCCGCGCAGGTAACGCAACCGCAGGAACAGCGCGGAGGAGGCGGATGCGCAGTAAGCGAAGCAGAGCCAGAATATAAACCCTCAACTTGTTAAATTTTCTATGGTCATAAAATACATCTGCCCAATGCACCCCGAGGTAACGCAGGATACGCCGGGTATGTGTCCGGAATGCGGGATGAGTTTGGTTCCAGTAAAGAAGAAAGACAAATCCCACAGCGCGATTCACGGTGAGCAAGACCGAACCGCTCAGAATAAACACGCTGGTCATAGTACCGAAATGTTCTTCAAAAAATTCTGGATAAGCCTTGCCCTCACCATTCCCGTAGTGCTTTACGCGGATGTTGTTAAGAGTATTTTTGATTTAAAACTGCCCGCCTTTCCTGGTTTGACGTATATGCCAATAGTATTGGGGTCAACTGTGTTTTTTTATTGTGGCTGGGTATTTCTGGCTGGAGCTTGGCGGGAAATTCGGGCGCGTTTGCCGGGAATGATGACCTTGATTGGCATAGCGGTATCCGCGGCGTATTTATATAGCATTTACGCGTTCCTACTCAGAAATTCCGAAGCGCCGCCGCACGATCTTTTTTGGGAACTCACCACATTGATAACTATTATGCTTCTCGGTCATTGGATTGAAATGCGGGCAGTAAGCGGAGCACAGGGCGCGCTTAAAGAATTGTCAAAACTTCTTCCGGACACCGCCGAAGTGCTCCGGAATGGCAAACCTGAAATTATTTTGCTTTCTGAACTTCGCGAAGGAGATATTGTTTTTGTTCGCTCTGGCGGCCGGATTCCCGCGGATGGCATCGTGGTTGAAGGTAAATCAGAAGTGAATGAATCAATGGTTACCGGTGAATCCGCGCCAGTGGCCAAAAGCATAAATAGCGAGGTTATCGCGGGAACAATAAACGGCGACGGGCCGCTTCAAATAAAAGTCACGAAAATTGGCGAGCATACTTTTCTTGCGGGAATAATGCGACTAGTGCAAGAAGCGCAAGCGTCAAAATCACGTTTGCAGATTTTATCCGACAAAGCCGCGTTTTATCTCACTATTATCGCAATTGTTACGGGTATATTTACCGTCGTATCGTGGCTTATCGCCAGGGCCGGATTCGGTTTTGCGATGGAAAGATTGGTCGCGGTGCTTGTAATCGCCTGCCCTCACGCGCTGGGACTAGCGGTGCCGCTCGTTGCTTCAATCTCAACTACTCTGGCGGCCCGACACGGCTTTTTAGTAAAACAACGACTCGCGCTTGAATTGGCGCGAAGTGTCGGGGTGGTTCTGTTTGATAAAACGGGCACGCTCACCAAGGGAGAATATGGCGTAACCGATATTTGGACGATTGGCGCGACTAGCGAGCAAGAATTGCTTCAGCTTGCCGCTTCCGTTGATTCTCAATCCGAGCATTTTATTTCTAAAGCTATTGTTAAAAAAGCCGGGGAGGCGAACATTGAACTTCGCAAAGTAAGTGATTTTATACGACTTCCGGGCAAGGGGGTTCGGGGCAAAGTTGATGGGGTAGATATTGTCGTGGGCGGACAAGCAATTTTAGCCGGCCTCAATTTGGTAATTCCCAAAGAAACACTTGCGAAGATTGAGGAAGAAAATAGAAAAGGAAAGACGATTATTTACGCGGCGCACGAGCAAAAATTAATTGGCGTTTTCGCGCTCGCCGACCTTATCAGAAACGAATCGCGAGAAGCTATAAAAGAGCTTAAGGCGATGGGCGTGAAAGTGGCTATGATTACCGGCGATTCAGAGGGTGTCGCGTCGTGGGTTTCCAAAGAGCTAGGAATTGATGAATATTTTGCGCGGGTATTGCCGCAAGAAAAGTCTGAAAAAGTTAAATTGCTTCAACAAAAAGGTCTGAAAGTCGCGATGGTTGGCGACGGCATCAACGATGCGCCGGCTCTTACGCAAGCCGACCTTGGTATTGCTATTGGAGCCGGAACGAATGTGGCAATAGAATCTGCCGGAATAATTCTGGTCAGGAACGATCCGCGCGATATTGTAAAAATTATTAAGCTTTCTAAAATGACCTATTCTAAAATGATTCAAAATCTTTTTTGGGCTACCGGTTACAATGTGATCGCGCTTCCGTTGGCGGCGGGGGTGCTGGCTTCCAAGGGAATTTTACTTCAACCGGCCCTTGCAGCTCTTTTTATGTCTTTGAGTACCGTGATAGTGGCGATTAACGCGATGTTGTTACGAAAAAAGACTTTGTAAATTCTTCAGTTGTAAGCAAACCCGCCATCCTTTCCCTCAACCCGTTCCATGTCCGATGTCCATCGGACCGGATTTCACTTGTCGCTCGGGATTACTCCGATGTACATCGGAGTCCAAGCCAATCCGCTCGCTTGGGTTTCGGAGAAAGGACGACGGGTAAAAGGAGGGACTAAAGAACAGCGGCAATCAGAATGCCGAGAATCGCCAAAATTACGGTTAATTTAATTACGGAACTTAATAAAAAACCGATAAAAGTTCCCAACGCCGGCTTGATTGCGTCCAGATGTCTTTTGCCGGAAATTATTTCTCCAATAAATGCTCCGACTAACGGGCCAAGCATTACGCCCATCGGACCAAAAATAAAAACACCCAAGAACAAACCTAGTGAGGCGCCGACAAGGCCCTCTTTACTCGCTTTGTATTTTTTAGCTCCCAGCAACGGCGCGATAATATCAACCGCCATAGTCAAAAGCGTCAGCCCCAAGAAAATCAAAACGACGGTCAAAGAAATAGCCTGAAAATCGGTGAAGTATGCATAAACGAGCATACCCAGCCAAGCAAAAGAAACGCCCGGCAAGAGGGGTAAAAACACGCCAAAAAGACCAAGGATAACTAATGCGAAAGAGATGATTGCTGCTGCCATAATAATTATATTATATCACTAATTAAATTTTCAGGTACCGCCGGACGGCTACTGCCGCTGAAACTCCGCCTAAAGCTATTCCAAAAATTAGTTGATAAGCAATGAGTTGAGGAAGGTTTGAAAAAAGATAGGCTGTCAAATTTAATTCCGGAATAAAAGCGCTGACGTAAGGAGAGGCCCAGGCAATTAAAGGAGCGGAAAACACCAAACTTAAAAGACCGGCAAATGCTCCATACAATATGCCGGAAACTATATACGGGCCGTTAATAAATTTATTGGCGGCGCCAACAAGCCGCATAATGCCAATTTCTTCGCGATTTGAATAAATAACCAGACGAACGGTGTTAAAAGTTACTAAGATAGCAACCAGGGCAAGAAAAATTGTCATACCCACGCCAACGTTTTTAGCGGTATCAATAATACGCGCCAAACGTTCAATGGCAACCTTGTTTTGGCCGTATGTAACGTTTTCGACGATGTTCAATAATCCTGGATCCTTGAGATAGTCCGCGATGGTTGAGTACTGGCTTGGGTTTTGGGCCTTAATGTTCAAAGATGCTAAAAGAGGGTTCGTCTGTAATTCTTCTAATGCCTGGGTGATTGTTGGGTCGTCCCGATGGCTTTCTTTAAAAATATCCAACGCTTTATCTTGAGAAACGTAATCAACCGCTTTTACCTCCGTGAAAGATTCCAGGGATTTTTCCAATTTTAATATGTCATCTTCGGCGGCATTACTTTTAAAATAAACGCTTATGTCAATTTTGTCTTGTAAGGAAGCAGTGGCCGATTGCGCCATTGTTCCAAAAAGCACTAATCCGTTAAAAACCAGAAGCGCCAAAACTATAACGGCAATAGTGGCAACCGACAATAAAGCGTTGCGGGCAAAGTTCTGAAAACCGAATTTTAAAATTCTAAATAATGTAGTGGCCATTTGGATCATCTTTTATCACCTTGCCATTATCTAATGTAATGACACGTTTGTGAATGGTATTAATAATGTCTTTGCTGTGAGTGGCTAAAATTAAAGTCGTGCCAAGCTCATTAATTTTTAGCAGTAGGTTGATGATTTCTTGCGTATTATGATAATCCAGGTTGCCGGTTGGCTCATCGGCGATTACCACCGAGGGTCGGTGAACCATAGCCCTGGCGATTGCCACTCTTTGTTTCATACCGCCGGACAGCTCGTGCGGAAAGTTATTCTGTTTATCAGCCAAACCTACCAAATCAAGCATCTGCGGCACCAACTCTTCTATTTCGGGTTGTGGGCGGCCCTCAACCTCTAAGGCAAAAGCTACGTTTTCATAAGCGGTTTTGGTCGGAAGAAGTTTGAAATCTTGAAAAACAATTCCAACTTGATGACGGAGAGCCGGTAATTCCTTTGGATTCAGTTTATTGACCTCATGCGTGCCAAAAAGCACTCTGCCTTTTACCGGTTTTTCCTCGCCAATTAATAGCTTAATAATAGTTGATTTACCGGCGCCGGATCTGCCAACTATAGAAACGAATTCTCCGGGAGAAATTTTAAAGCTGATATCATCCAATACCAACTGGCCGTTATACGATTTTGAAACGTTATGAAAAGCAATCATACTAATTTTATTATGACCCAAAATGCGCCCATTGACAACAGAAACGGCAAGGTTGTCTCGGCAGAATTATAGTTGTAATTCCGCCTCAACGAATTTATCCAGATCTCCCTCTAAAACCTTTTCGGGCTGAGAGGATTGCGCGCCGGTACGATGATCTTTAACCATTTTATACGGATTAAGCACATAGGAGCGTATTTGATTACCCCACTCCGGCTTTACCTTAGTGCGAAGTTCGGAAAGCTCTTGTTTTCTGCCCGCGATTAAAAGCACCATCAATTTAGATTTGAGAAGCGCCATTGCCTTCTCTTTATTTTGCGGTTGTGAACGTTCAGCTTGCGAACCGGCGCTGATACCGGTAGGTAAATGCACAATCCTCACCGCGGTTTCTCGTTTATTAACGTTTTGACCTCCGGGTCCGCTGGAACGCGATAATTCCACTCTTAAATCCTCCGGCGGAATTACCAGTTTTTTATGCTCAATATCAGGCAAAATTGGAACAACCTCCACTAAAGCAAATGACGTGTGGCGCAATTTTTTTGACGAAAAAGGAGAAATTCGCACCAACCGATGAACTCCCATTTCATTTTTCAGCGTACCGTAAACAAAATCTCCGCGAATTTCCATGCCGCGATCTTCAGTTACTAAAACCCTCCATCCGCGTTTTTGGACATATCTAAAATACATGCGAAAAAGCATATCCGCCCAATCTTTGGCATCTTCACCGCCCACACCGGCATAAACCGTAAGATGGGCTAGTCCTTGATCATATTTACCAGTGAGAGGTTTAAAAGACATAGTTTTTTACTGATTTCGTGTATATTAAATCATCGCCTCCGTTTTTGCCATAGAGATTGTCCTTTGCCAATATTTGATAATTATTTCTCAATAAAAAACTTTTAATCGCGAAATTTTTTACCTTAGCGTCACAAAGGATTCGAACCGACTTAAAATCTTTTGCCCCTTCAATCTCGGAATTTCTCAATAAAAAACTCGCGATATGCCGCCCGCGCCTATCCGGCCGGACAGTTAAATTCTTAATTTCCAGCGAATCCGGATAACTTTTGTGGCGCTGATAGATAGTAACGCCGACTATTTCATTATTTTGAAAGGCAATCATTGCCCGCTTGCTGTTCTTTTTGAGTTCCTTATGAACCCTATCCGCCCAATCAAGAAAATCCGGATAATCTCCGTGCGGAATCCAAAGCCTGGGTCCCATTAAATAAGAAATAATCTCGTCCAGTCGCGACACCGGATATTCATTTGTGAATTGAAAGATCATTATTTCAAATCTTGATTTTAAAAAGTTTCGCGGCGGTTTTGTACATCACGAATTCCAAATCGGTTTTTGAAAAACCGAGTTTTCGCACGAATTTAATATATCCTTTCATGTTGGCTAACGGCCAGTCAGTGCCGAAGATTAATTTTTTTGGGTTTTGAATATACGCAATCATCTCCTTAATTTTCAGAGTCATCATTTTGCCGTAAGGGGTGTTAAAACCATCGTGAAGGAATAATCCGGAGAGATCGGCGTAAACATTCGGGTTTCTGTATAAAATTTCGGCGCAATCCATCAGCCAGGGATTTCCAAGGTGAGCTATTACGATTTTTAAATTAGGAAAATCTACCGCAACTTCGTCAATTGCCAATGGATGCGCGTATTTTACCTTTGCGAATGTGTAGTAGGCCAGCGTGTCACCGGTGTGAAATATTACAGGCACTCCCAATTTATCGCATAACTTATAAATCGGTTGAGCCACGGGATCGCTCGCGTAAAAATGCTGATAGCCGAGATATAATTTAACGCCAAGAATCTTTTTATTTTGAATTAAGTTTTCCAATTCTTTAAGATCGCGTTTGGTGTATTTCAAAATATCCAAAGAACCAATCACGTGCAAGTTTGGAATTTTCTCGGTGAGTTTAATTAGAGTTTTCGTGGAAGGGTCGCTGTCGTCTTTTTTTCTCCAGTTGGCAAGCACAAAGGCGTGGTCAACCCGGCCCGCTTTCATTTCGGACAATAGCGACTTTTTAATGTCTTCAAAAGGCTTATTGGCCAATGGAGAATTTTCCAGTTTTCCTATGTGTGTATGCGCGTCTATTATCATGGAGCCACCTCCCGGAATCGAACCGGGGACCTTTGCTTTACGAAAGCACTGCTCTACCGACTGAGCTAAGGTGGCTAAGTAGCGAAATCTTAGCTAAATAATCAAAACCAATCAAGGCGAGGGCTTAAGAGCTATAGCCACATGAATCCAACCTGAACCTGAAAAAGACCAGCTCAAACTTTCGGAACCAGGGTTTGCCCGTTCCTTGTATCTTGCTGAAGACATCGCCCAATTCGCGGCATTCCAATATTCAGTTTGCCCTGCTCCTGGTGTTGGAGTT
>CAYHZT010000003.1:0-29388 GCA_964361325.1 uncultured Candidatus Saccharibacteria bacterium | reverse complement strand
ATGCCTTATCCACGCCGCCAGCGTTCATCCTGGACCAGGATCAAATCCTCAATAATAGAGTAACCACTAATAATGCAAATACTTTCAAATAATACCGAAGCATTACTGAAAATAGATTCGCATTATTCGCGATTACTCAAGAAATAAATTGGGACAACTACAAAAATTTTGACTCTAGTTTTTACTTTACTCGCCACGACTTCTTAACATCTTAACGACAGGGACAGAAGCGGCGAGTTTTTGCATTCCGATTTGGAACAATTCGGAATGCCCTATTATTAGTTTTGGTTTGACTATTTTTCAACGTACCGTCGGGCAATCACAGACTGAATAAAACACCCGCCTCGACTTCTTAAATTTTTGATTAAGGAATCGGGGCGGATGTCCAAATAAATATTAAGTTTTAAACTTTATCTTTTGGTATTGACCATTATATATTAGTCTCCATTCGTGTCAATAGTTAAAAAACCAGCCTAGTTGAGGCTGGTGCGAAAAGTTTTAATCCTTACTTTTAAGACCGTCCAAGAGATCCTTGGTCGCTTGCGTTGGCCCGATGACGTCTTTCAAAATAACTAACAAGCCGGAGGCAAAAGCATAATCAACTTCCAGTTCATCAACGCGAATATGCTGAATGGCATGATAAATAATAGTATTGTCGTCCATGGTCACTATTGACAGCGTAACGTCATCTCCGGTTTTCACGGTTTCTTTTGTAGAAAAATAAAACCTGTCACTAACTATATTGATGTCCTTAAAAGGAATGCGATAAAGAGTGTAACGATTTAATTCCGGCAGCATCTTAGTCAGATTATTCGGATCAAAATTGCGGAACGCCTCCTGACCGTAGATTTCCTTAAACGCCGGAACGCCCTGGAAGTAATCAACGTTTCGCGCGCGCAAATTAAATCCCATCACCCCAAAGTCATTGAGGTTAGTCTTGCCGTTTTCAACCTTTTTGAAATTCTCCAAAAGAATATCAAGATTGTCGCTGAACAGTCCGGTCTTGGTAATTTTACGCCCGGTACTGGAACAACCAACCGAAATCAGTATAGCCAGCAGTAAGGCAGTTACTTTCATTGTTTACCACTCCTTCAATTGAGATATTCAAAGAACTTGCGCTGATATTAAAAAAATTTCCGCTTTTTGTCAATTTTTTACGCAGTTGCAAAAAAATTCGAAAACGAATACTATATAAGGAATAATGAAACAGGATATACACCCAAAATACTACGACGACGCGAAAGTGAAATGCGCTTGCGGGAATCATTTTACGGTTGGCTCCACCAAGCCGGAGCTTAATGTTGAAATTTGCGGCGATTGCCATCCTTTTTATACCGGCAAGGAAAAACTTATCGACACTGCCGGCAAGGTAGAAAAATTCAAAGCCCGCCGCGCGAAAGCCGCTACGGCTACTAAAACTGCCAAGAAGCCGCGTGTGAAGAAAGCTAAAAAATCTTAGCTTTTTGAATTACGAATCAAGAATTACTGGACTGTTTTTAGCTTCCGGTAATTCGTACTTCCCGCTTTATAATTCTTAGTCAAAAGATAAACAAGACGCTATAATTCTAAAAACATGACAAACAAAATCTATCTTGAAGTCCGAGCCGGCACCGGAGGCGATGAGGCCTCTATTTTTGCCGGTGACCTCGCGAGAATGTATCAGCGGTATGCCGCAAAACGGGGTTGGACTTTCTCCGTTGCCGACTCTTCCCCCGGCACTATCGGCGGATACAAAACTTTCGTCGGACGTATCGATAGTAATCCTTCGATAAACTCAGGACAAAGTGTCTACGACACTTTGAAATTAGAATCGGGCGTTCATCGCGTACAGCGCGTACCGGCTACGGAAAAATCCGGCCGCGTGCATACTTCCACGGCCACCGTGGTAATTCTTCCGGTCGTGGAGCCAAAAGAAGTAAATATCAAGCCAGATGAACTGGAAGTAACTTTCTCCCGCGCCGGCGGCCCGGGTGGTCAAAACGTCAATAAGGTAGAAACGGCTGTCCGTATTTTGCACAAACCGACAGGAATCGTAGTCGGCTGCCGTGAAGAACGAAACCAGCACGCTAACCGGGAACGCGCCATGGAAATGCTCCGCGCGAAACTTTTCGATATGCAACGGTCAAAAGAATTCGGCGATGTCACCGAAGCCCGCCGCGCCCAGGTAGGATCCGCGGATAGGTCGGAAAAAATAAGAACTTATAATTTTCCGGATGACAGAATAACCGACCATAGATTTAATGTTAAAGTACATAATATAGAGAAGGTCCTAGAAGGAGATTTAGATGTGCTGTTGAAAAAAATAAATAAGCAGACAGAGAAATAAAAAAGGCGACCATTAGGTCGCTTTTTTCTGAATAAGTTCCGCGCGCAACGGCTTGCAATTTTTCCATTTTTTAAACCAATGCTTGATAAAAAGCTTTGCCCACTCGTCCGGCTCCCATCCCCTTTGAATCCAATGAATCCAAAAACCCAAAGCGCATTGCTGTCCGTGCTCGGGATTCAGCGGATATTCCCGCCAGCCAGTCTTATAATCCACCCGGATTTTGCCCCGAAACGCCACAGACCCATCCAGGTTGTAGACGGTCAAATGATCACCCGGCTCAATAAACAGTAAGCCGTCATATCCAATCCTTTTATTTGCGGTTGCGAGAACCCACATAACTCCTTCACAGCCGGTTTCGAAAAATCCGTCCAGAGTGCCGCGTTGGATTATTTTGGCCACACCTGCTCCTATCCTTCAACGAACTAGTAATACTTTATCACAAAATAAAAAAAGCGACTATTAGGTCGCTTTTTGCAATGCTTTGATTAATTCTCGAAACATAGGCGGACGTATCAAGGGATGCGGGCTATTGGCGCCGCTCTTCCACCTAGCCACCGTGGGGCGCGAGCAACCCATCACTCTCGCAACTTCCAGTTCGGTAAAAAATCCATTATCAACAACTACCGCGATAATTTCCTGAAATTCTTTGTCGTTGCTTGGAGAAGTTTTTTCAATTTTCTTGATGAGCTCGTCTCGCGTCACCGCGCGCCTCCATCAATCTTTTTAAACAACTCCCACTTATTTACTCCCGGATGGCTCTTCATTACGCTTCTCGCAATTTTTCGCGCTTCTTTGTCGGTCGGAACAAAAATCGAATCTACTCTTTTCTGATCCAGCCTGCCGCGAGTCTTAGCCCACTTCATCATAATCAGCGAATACTGATAAGGCTTTTCTGTCCGGGTTTTTCTTTTGGGCTCTCCGCCTTCTCTAAGAATCTTCACAAAGCCTCCATTTAATGAACCGCCAATACTTTATCTCGAAATAAAAAAAGGCGCAACTGGCGCGCCTTTTTACTGACTGACTCAACTTTGAATCGCGGAAGTTTCCGGCGCGCAAACCGAGCAAGTCTGCTCGTAAACGCGCGCTTCCTTTCGGAGGATACTGCAAGTCGTGATCGGGATAACTTGCAGATGACAAGCAACGCGCACCGCAATACTGTCGCCAACCTCGCGGTTGCATGCTCCGAAAATCAAGAGTTGAGGAGGGGATTTTTTCAAATAAAGCGCGCCGACAATATTGCGATGCCGGCAATCGGGATGCTTCCCCGCTCGCACATCCTGCGTGTTGAGAATCAAAAATCCATACAAAGGATCGGACTTCCTCAAAAGCTCCGCCACAAGACCTTCTTTCTGAATAAGGTCCTTACAAACGGAACGCTTCAAAAGCTCAGTCTCCACCATAGACAACCCCCTTAAAATGAAACCTGTAAAGAACTAGGTGGTATTATACAACATATTTATTAAAAAAGCAAGGTCGAGCTATGAGTTCAAAACATCGATATCCGATTGAAACTTTTGAGCTTTATTGACTACCGGATCTCCATAAAGGAAACGGAACTTATACCAATTACCGCCCGCGTAATATTTGGCGGCCGCGCAGCGCTCTCGTAAAAGCGTTTTGGGCAGAACATTTTGATTATCATTCGCGTAATTCACGCAAGATGAAGAATTATAAGCATCTTTTAGATAAAGGCCGGTAGCAACGAAAGCGTCGCCATGATTCCAGGGATTGGGCGGATTACTGCCGGTTATTTCCTGAATTTTATTGCGATAAAGCTTCCAAGTTGAGGGAATAAATTGCGCCGGACCCATCGCTCCTCCGTAAGCGCCGTCAGAAACTATCGGGCAAGAAACCTTGATTGGTTCTGGCGGCTGTTTACCTGCTTTGGCCAGTTCGTCCAAAAGAGCGAGGAAAATCGGCAAATCCCTGGTGGGATGCATTGCGGTTTTGTATTCGCACTGGCCGACATTTCGTCCCAGCGCGGACTCTCTATCCAAAACCGCCAGAATCATTGCCGCCCGCATCCCTGTCGCCCGTTCGGCTACCTTTGCCAAATCGTAGGCCTTTTCAAAAGTTAAACTGCCGCCGCCGATAAATTCAAATAGGCGATTGCGGATTTCCGCGGCTGTTTTTTTGGCTTCTTTCAAAATTGCCTGATATTTGGATTCTTGTCCTTTCGTTTGAGTAAGTAGAACATTTTTGTCTACTTGTATTGCTTGCGCGGATTTTTTTTGCGCATCCTGGGCGGCTTTGAGAGCCGCTACATCGCTGCGTTTCGCCGCCAAGTCTTCCTTTTTTGCCAAAAGATCAACACGCAATCCGGTGATTTTCTCCACGGTCTTGGAAAGAGCGTCTTTGACCGAAAGAATACCATTAAGATTTCCAAAAAAATCCGAGAGACGCGGGCTTTGAAGAAGAACCTCCGCCAAATTTTTGCGCTCGTTTTCGTAAAGATGCTGCATCAACTTGATAAGCGCGCTACGATTAAGCTCTATATCTTCTTCTGCGGTGACGATTTGAGTTTTAGTCGTACTGATTTCTTGGTCCAGCTTGGTTAATTGCAGATTGACGGTTTTTATCTGCAGGTTTAATTTGCCGATTTGGGCATTTAAAGCGCTGATTTCTTTGGATAGGGTTTTTCCCTGACTTTGATATTCGGCAATTTGCGCCTCATGCTGATCAATCTGCTTTTCTAATTCCAAAAGCTGATTTTCTAGGACTTGCCGCTCGGCAGCGCTATTTGCAGTTTGCGCAAAAACCGCCGAACCACCGGCGATTAAATACGAAATTACGCTAAAAGCAATTACAAAATTTAAAAGCCTCATCTCACTCATTATAACGCAACGAGGCTTATTTCTTTTCAGAGGAAGGTTTTCCGGATGCCGGTTTGGCTGCCTCTGCAGAAACAGTCGCGGCCTCAGCGGCTGCCTTAGCGGCATCGCGTTCGGTTTTCTTTTCTTCGCCTTCCACTTTAATCTCTTCCGGTTTGACCTCCGCGGCCAGTTTAGCCTCTTGCTCTTCGGTCATCTGGGCCGTCACGGTTGCCACAACGCTTTCCGGACCAACCGAAACTTTGACGCCTTTTCCAATTTTGAGATCCTTCACATAAACACTGTTGCCAATATCTTCCAATTTAGAAACGTCAACAATAAGAGAACGGGGAATATCGGCCGGTAAGGCTTCTACTTCCAGTTCTTTCATAACTTTTACCAAAATGCCGTTTTTGTTTTTGATTGCCGAGGATTCGCCCGTAAATTCCAAAGGAACTTTAATTTTGACTTTTTCATCCAAGCGAACTTGATACAAATCCGCGCTGATTATTTCGTCACTGACCGGATCGGTGGCTACGTCATAGATTATGACCGGTCTTTTTTCATTTCCAATAATCACATTGATCATAGTGCTCTCTCCCGCTTGTTTTAAAACTTTGCGAAACTCCTTAAGCGGAATCGCTAAGTGAAGATTTTGCACTCCCCGGCCATATAACTCAGCCGGAATCAAGCCTTGCTCGCGCAGTTTTTTAGTCGCTTTGCCGAATTTTTCCCTTGTTTGTACTTGTAATTCCATACGTATATATATTTATAATCGGTTAAACAATTTCAACCTATTGTAAAGCACTTTTTTCATCTCGTCAATCGAACCCTTCATTAGCTTGTACGGCGCCACCTCATCGGGTTTGGTTTTTAGAGTAGACTCTATTCCTTTTCGCCAAGCAGCGCGCAACTCCGTACTAATATGAATGATACTGACGCCTGCATCTATTGCCGCCGCGAAATCGGCATCCGTATTCCCAGAACCGCCATGAAGCACCAGCGGAATTGGTTTACCCTGAACCTGTCGAAGGGCCTTCTTTATGGCTTTGATACGCTCGATATTTAGAGCCGGCTCCGGAGCATTGGCGAACATTCCGTGAATATTCCCGACTGCCGGCGCTAAAAGATCAACGCCGGTTTCTTTCACGAATCGCGTCGCTTCTTCAGGCTTGGTTAAGTCTTCTGGTTTAATCGCAACGCCTTTCGGCAATTCTTTTCGGATAGTTGAGCCGCTACCGATATTTCCCAATTCCCCCTCAACTAAAATATCCGGATTTTTGGACTTAACGTAATCAACTACTTCTTTAGTTTTTTTAATATTATCTTCGATAGACAACGTACCGCCGTCAAACAAAATCGCGTCATATCCGGCAGCCACCGCTTCTTTTACTTTTTCCAAAGAATGGGTGTGGTCGGCATTTAAAAAAATTTCCTGGCCGTGCTTTTCCCGCAAATCCCGCACCAGCGCCACGGCGTCGTGAACATCAATAAATTCCCGTTCACCTTCCGAGGTGCCGATAATTACGGGTACTTTTAACTCCGCGGCTACTTCCGCGATTGCTTTCAGCGCGCTTAATTCAGAAACATTAAAATGACCTATGGCAACTTTGCGCTTTTCGGCTTCCTTTAAAATTTCCCTTAATTCATGATTCATAATTCTTTATTCCCGTTTAGACCTCAAACCATCCTTTCAATATATTGTCTTGGGATATTTTACGAAGTTTCTTCTCGTTAAAATAACCGACAAAAATTTTATTCCACAGCGCTTCCTGATGATGGTAAAGATATGTCAATTGTTCTTTTTCTTTCACTAGTGTCATGGCCGCGTCTACTATATTAAAACTCACTAAAATTTCCGCGCCGGTTTCTGTCGGGAAATAATTTCCCACGGCGCCAAGACCCGACCAAAATTTAAGGCCACCGTTGCCGTTATGATTACCAACAACTTGAAGCTGTTCTTCTGCTTTCTGCCAGTGAAACGCCTCCGGATTGATATGCGGCTCAAAAAGCCGCGGGTCATTTTCGTCGTCCTTAGCTAAATAACGCTGAATCACTAAAAATCGCGGACTCTCGGATTTTACCAGCAATTCCGAAGTTTTCTTTTCCACTACGTCGCCTCGCAAAAGCGATATGACATTGCGCGCAAAACTTTTCTCGTCATTCCGGTATCCTTGGAAAAGTTCGGAGTAGTATTCCACTTCGTTCAGATAGTGAAGAAGCAGGCTGGTTAAACGCAATGTTTCTCCGGAAATGCCCGAGAAAATCGGAATGACAAAGATTACGCCCATTTCTTTTAGATGGCTGACGTTATGGTACTTTTTAGCCACGAATTTTTCCGCCGCTTTAATCCAACGCGGACTAAGCGCGCGCAGCTCTATGGCACGCTCTTCAAAATCATTAGGGAGTAAACTTTCGTACTGCTTAAAAAAAACTTTATTCAGCCATTCGGAATCCTCCAAAAATCGCAAAGCGCTAAAAACCTCCAGTAAATCCTCTTTTTGCAGCATTACCGCCACGTTTTCGTATCCGAGCGCCGCTAAAATTTTCTTCGGCGGTTCGGCGGCTAATAATTGCGCGGCTTTTTCTTTTTTTAAAAAGAATCCTTTTGAGGGCTTGTGAATACCCGAAACGAATTCGACGATTTTTTCAGCGGCATCGGGAACATGCAAGGATAAAATCCCGATGGCTTCAAAAAGCTTAGTATCATCGGTCCGTATTTTGTTTAGAAGCGCACTGTAGACCTCTCTAACGTCTGATTGATGGCTTAATCCTAAAACTTTTAGACGATCGTCAAGTAATCGTTCGTTTTCTTTGTAAATGTTTTCAAAAACACCAGCCTTGCCGGTTGCTTTATTGAGTTTTACTTCCAAATCGGCAATGACATTATTATCCACCCGCAAAATCCGGGCGATATGTTCAGTGCAGTGATTCATCCCGTTAGAACCAGATCGCCAAAGGCGACCGTGGCTCGGCCGATAGGCGTTTATTCATATCTGACCTTTTTAATTGGTTGATTGTGATATTCATATCTTGTTGGTTCTAACGGGAGACATGTTTAATATCGAATTTTTGCCAGCGCGGGTCGTTGTTGAATTCTTTTTGAGTCAAAATTCCTTCGGTAGCGCCAACACGCTCAACTACCAAGGTGGCGTTAGCTGAAGCAAGGCGGATGGCGTAATCAATATCGCCTTCGCCGTGTATTAATCCGGCAACAAAACCGCTTCCAAAAGAATCTCCGGCGCCGGTTCTGTCCGCCACTTCTTTTTCTTTAAAAATCCCCGCTTTGTACAAAGTACTGCCGTCAGAGGCAATGACACCGTTTGGCCCATCGGTCACTGCCACGATGCCAGGCGTCAATTCATCCAATTTTTTAAAAACCTCCTTTTCTTTTTCGATGGGAATCCCAACCAGCTCCGCCGCTTCACTCGTATTCAAAACCAAAAAAGCTAAATCTTTCAAAGAATCCAAAACCTCCTGTCTCTTGTGCTTGATGTGGTGGCCGGTAGGATTGAAAGCAACTTTAATGCCGTTTTCTTTGGCGAATTTAAGAAGCGGCAAATACATCGCGTCTGATTCTCCGGCAAGCGAAAGATACCACCACTTAGCCCGTAAATTTTTAAATTTCAGGTTTTCAATTTTAAATGAATCCGCTGCGCCATGATAACTGAGGATCGTTCTCTCTCCTGTTTCACTCAGAAGAAGCACTGAATAGGCGGTGGGTTTTTCTTCGGTTTGCAGGATTAGTTTTGTGCTTACCCCGTCGTTTTTTAACTGGGCAATAAATTCTTTCGCGGCTAAATCCTTGCCGATCTTGGCGACGCAAGCGGTTTTAAAACCCTGGCGGGCAAAAGTAACGCTGGCATTTGCCGCGTTGCCGCCGATAGTGGAATAAAAATAATCCACGTTTAATTTTTCTCCGTAAGACAGAGCGTAAGCCTTGCCCGACGGCGAATCTTTCCAATCAATCAGCGGATATTTCCCCCGCAAAAAATTATCTCTCGTCGCCGAACCAATCGTTATCACGTCAAACATAATTAGATTTTAACATAAAAAAATACCCCCGTACCACAATGCTTTCGCATTTGGCGCGGGGGCTCGAATTTAATAATCCAATGAACTAGGCCCCTTTCTTATCGGTAGGCGGAGTGGCTGGGACCTCGCGAACGGCGAGAAAACGGCAGGTGTCGCTCCAATTATACTCGAACCAGTAGAAGCATAGATTCCTTATATTAGAGTTACTCCAAATATATGGAACGTTCCCATAGGCGCGGAACCAACTCTGCCAGACAGAACCAAGAGCCACGATTTTGAACTCGAACACCTCTTTCTCTTAAGGAGGTTATTTACGCTTCAGAACTTTTTTAACTGCTCGTATGATATCCTTCACTCCCATTCCGTATTTATTTATCAATTCCCACGGCTTGCCGGATTCTCCAAAAGTATTTTGAAGGCCGATAAATTCCTGCGGCACCGGCGCGTGCTGGGCCAAAGTTTCCGCTACCGCGCTTCCCAGGCCGCCCATTACTTGATGCTCCTCCACCGTCACTACCGCGCCGATTTTTTTAGCCAAACTGACAATTTGTTTGTCATCTAATGGTTTGATGGTGTGGACATTTAGAACTACCGTGTTAATTTTCTCCTTTTCCAATTCTGCGGCGGCAAGCAGAGCGTTGTGGACCAAAACCCCGGTAACGATAATAACCGCTTGCGGCTTTTTGCCTTCCCAAAAAATTTCCGCTTTACCCGGCGTAAACGGCGTGTCTTCCGTAGTAATTGTCGGAGACTTTTCCCGCGCGAACCGGATGTAAGTCGGGCCCCAAATTTGCGCGGCAGCCACGGTCGCTTTTTTGGCTTCAATCGCGTCGCAAGGCACAAATACGCGCATATTGGGAAGCGCGCGCATAATAGCGATGTCTTCGGTCGCTTCGTGCGTGGCGCCGTCGGGGCCAGTCATAAGTCCGGCGTGATGTCCGGCAATTTTTACATTGGAATCGTTGTAGCAAATCGTGGTGCGAATCTGCTCCCAATTGCGGCCGGGGGAGAAAACGGCATAGGAAGAAATAAAAGGGATCTTTCCCGAAACGCCAAAACCGGCGGCGATCGCCGCCATATTCTGTTCGGCAACGCCGATTTCAAAAAAACGGTCGGGGAATGTTTCGGCAAATTTTTGCGAACGAGTGGACTCCGTAAGGTCGGCGCACAACACCACGACGTTTGGATCTTTTTCTCCTGAAATAACCAAACCGTCGCCATAGCCATCTCTAACGGCTTTCATGTCCGGATCTTTGTCGAAGATTTTGCTATTTAGTTTTGCGTCTTTGTTTAACATATAAAAAATTTTATTCGTGTTCCGATTTTATTTTTCCTCCAAGCGTTCTTAATTCTGCAAGCGCTTTGGCCGCCTCCTCTTTATTCGGCGGTTTCCCGTGCCAATTATAATCGTTCTCCATAAAACCCACTCCCTTCCCCGGAATTGTATGGGCTATAATCACCGTCGGTTTTTCGTAAATAGCTCTGGCTTCGTTAACGGCATCTACAAACTGTTCTATATTGTGCCCGTCAACTTCCAGCACGTGCCAATTAAAAGCCTTGTATTTGTCCGCGAGCGGCTCCAACGGCATAACATTTTCGGTATTGCCGTCGATTTGGATATTGTTGCGGTCAACGATAACGGTCAGATTACTTAATCTGTTTTTCCCGCAAAACATAATCGCTTCCCAGGTATTGCCGGATTCGTGCTCGCCATCGGAAGTAATGCAATAAGTATGATATTTTTTCTTATCCAGTTTTGCCGTCAACGCCACCCCGACTGCTTGAGAAAGTCCGGAACCGAGCGGGCCGGAAGTGGTTTCTACTCCCGGAAGAGAGGTGCGATGCGGATGTCCTTGAAGGCGGCTGTGTAGTTTCCGCAAGGTCTTGAGTTCTTCTAATGGAAAATAACCCGCATGCGCCATTGCGACATAGCGAATCGGGCAGATGTGGCCATTGGATAAAATTAAACGATCGCGATCGGCCCAGTTGGGATTCTTCGGATTGTGATTCAAAACGTGAAAATAAAGGGCGGTGAAGATATCAGTCATACCCAAAGGTCCGGCAGAATGACCGGAACCGGCTTCTAGCAAAGTTTCAATAAGATCTTCGCGGAGACGATTGGCTTTCTCTTCCAGAAATTTCAATTTTTTTTCGTGTAAAGGCTCTAACATGGGATAATTTCTAATTATTCTAATTTAAAATTTCGTGCTTAGGATTTTTATAACTTTGAGAGTTCCTCAAACGCAACTCTTGGATTCTCGCTTCCGAAAATATACGATGCCGAGATAACGATGTTCGCTCCCGCTTCTTTAACCAGTTTGGCGGTTTCTATATTAATTCCACCATCTACTTCTATTATAGCATTCGGCATCTGCTTCCTAATGAAGCGGATCTTGTCCAAAACTTTCGCGCTGAATTTTTGACCGGCCCATCCGGGAGCTACTGCCAATATTTGGAAATTTTTAAAGTCGTCTTTATGAGCCAAAAGCCGTTCAACTTCTGTTCCGGGATTAATAGACAGCATTGCCTCGGCGCTGTGTTTTCCGCATTTTTCTAAAACGTAGACGGAGTCTGTCATGGACTCTAAATGAACAATTACTCTTTTCACCAAGCCCGTCTGCAACCAACTATTAATCACACCTTCTGGATTCGTTACCATTAAGTGCAACTCAATTTTCAATTTCCCTAATTCATGATTCTTAATTCCTAATTCAAGTAAGTCTTTTGGGCTACCCCAAACCTGCGCGGGTGAAAAAACACCGTCCGTTATATCGAGATGAGTCCACTCGCTGAATTCAGCTGCTTGTTTGATTTGCTTTTCCGCAGTTTTAAAATCGGGAGAGTTTATGGCAGGAATTACAATCATGAGCAATGTCTAAATACCCTCCTTTCCCAATTGAAGGCTGCGACCTTGTGCCTGATTTCTAGGCGCGCGAGCGAAGAAATAGACCCTATTCTGAGCGAGCGCAACAACGAAATCAGCCAAGGTCGCACCTCCCGTTCGGGTAATGAAATTTTGCTCGCTGCCTTTGTTGCTCGGGCTTAGCATAGAGTCTATGCTTGCGCCCTCGCGCCGCGGCATTGAGGCAAAATTTCTATTATCAATCGTGGAAAAAGGGTATTTAGACATTACTTAAGTTTATCATAAAAATTTAAAATCTTTTTTATAAAAAATAAGCCCTCCGATATATATCGGAGGGCTTTGAGCGCCCAGGACTACTTACGAGAACGGGAAAGACGATCGTTGGAGTGCCACTGACGATCGAGCCAGCGGAAGCTCAGATGCCACCGCCTACCATCCCAGCCGAGACACGGAACGTAGAGGTAGCCGCTCTTACCCTCCCAGACCGTTCCGGGAAAGGTGGCATAAAGAACGCCAACTGGTGGAGCCCAGCATTCATATTGCGTCATGAACGCTTCGGCGTGCTTCTGGCCAAGAACGGCGCAGAGTTCATCGGCGCGCCTGGCCATTTCGGTTCCGTTAACCGCTTGCTCTCCGGGATAGAGGAGCTCGATAAAATCCAGCTTCACTGCGCCGGGTTCGTATACGATTTCCTTCTTGAGCTTCCATCCGCTCTCTCTTGCCATTTCACGGACGAAGGGCTTAGCGGGATCGATGATGATGGTCGGGACGATAGTCGGCTTCGTCGAGGAGACAATCAAATCGGCGAATTTGCCGATCAATCTCCTGTCTTTCCGGAACCGCTCAACATCCTCATCGCTGCCACCGCGCTCCAGAACGGCATTGATGATGAGCTGGTAAAGCTCCCACATCTTGCCGCCACCACTGAGCAACGCACTCTTTTCCATGGGCATGCAAACTCCTTTCACGGCTTACTCCTTATCCCAACACTAGTTAGGACCTAGAGCCTGCCATTAATGTTCTGCTCGCAATTATAACTCATTTATTAAAATTTGTCAATCCTACGCTTGTGTCTTTCTTCTGTGGAAAATGGAATATTTAGCCATAACTCCACCGCTTTCAACGCGTCCTTTTCTTTTAAAAATCTAGCTCCTAAAGATAAAACATTGGCATCGTTATGTTCGCGGGAAAGTTTAATAATATCTTCATCAAGCTTGTATAAAACGGCTGCGCGGACGCCCTTGTGACGATTAGCGACCATCGCCTCGCCTTGTCCACTGCCTCCAAGTATAATCCCCCGGCCCTGATCTGAATCGTTCGCTACGGCCTCGGCGGCCTTACGAATGAAATCCGGATAATCATCGGTTTCGTTATACGAAAAAGCGCCAAAATCTTTTACTTCATAACCCTTTTCGGCAAGAAATTTTTTGATTTTCTCTTTTAGTTCAAACCCAGCGTGGTCGGTGGCGAGATATATAGTCATTGAAAATTTACAACGACTCGGCTGCTTTTATTACGTGTTGCACAAGCGTTGTGACGTATCCCCACTCATTATCGTACCAAGCCAGAACCTTAACCAAATCGCCGTCAATGACTTTGGTGTATTGAAGGTCAACCATAGACGCGGCTGACATGCCAATTATGTCGGAGGAAACAATTTGGTCGTTGGTAACTTCCAAAATTCCCTTCCAGCGTTTGGACGCGGCGGCTTTTTTAAAAATATCGTTGATTTCTTCTACTGAAGTTTTGCGCTTGGCGACAAAAGTAATGTCGGCAAGCGAACCGGCGATAATCGGCACGCGGTAAGCAAGCCCGTCAAATTTTCCCTCAAGTTCCGGAAGCGGGCGCGTAACTGAAATCGCGGCGCCCGTAAAAGACGGAGAGATGTTGACGGCGGCGGCGCGGCCGCGGCGGAAATCTTTACCTTTTGTGGGGCCATCAACAAGATTTTGAGTGGCGGTGTAGCCATGAACGGTAGCGAGAAACGCCTTGGCAACACCTACGGATTCGTTCATAACAGAAATAACCGGATGGGCGGCGTTGGTAGTACAAGAGCCGTTGGAAGTAATCTTGCAAGTTGGAAAATCTTTGTCATTAATGCCAAGTAAGATAGTCTTGCCGCCAGCCGCGCCTTCTTCGTCTTTGGCGGGCGCTGTAATTACCACTCGCTTTGCTCCGGCGGCGGTAACGTGCAGAGAGGCTTTTTCAAAAGATTCAAAAGCACCGGTAGATTCAACCGCAACATCAATTTTTAAATCTTTCCACGGCAGTTTCACAAGCTCTTTTTCCTGAAAAACCTTAACCTTCTTTCCACCAACTATTAGGAAACCCTGTTCTTTGTCGATTGTTACTTGTTGTTCATATGTCCGATAAACCGAATCATATTTTAATAAATAGGCGAGGTTTTCAATATCACCTAAATCATTAATAGCAACGATGTCCAGGTCTTTTTTTCCAAAAGCTTGGCGGAAAAATAACCGCCCTATTCTTCCGAAACCGTTGATCGCGATTCTAGCCATTTGTTTATTATATCACAGAGACTTTTCGGGCGTTAAAACGCGTAAACACAAATAACGCTACAACCGCGAAGGCCGCTATTGCCGACCCAAAATAAAATGGCACTTGCGGTCCAAATTTTTCCCACAACAATCCGGCAATAAAACTGGCCGGCAAGGCAGCTAATCCGACAACGGAATTATAAATGCCGTAAGCCCGGCCGCGATGTTCCGAAGTGGTAAGATCGGCAACGAAAGCTTTGGCCACTCCTTCGGTAGTGGCATAGTAGATTCCATAAAAAGCGAAAAGTAGCCAAATTTGCCAGCTCTGGTTCGCGAGCCCGAAACCAAGATAAGCGAGCGCGAAAGAAAGCCAGCCGATCAATATCACTTTTTCCCTGCCGATTTTGTCGGATAAACTTCCTAAAGGAATCGAGGCGGAAGCGTAGAAAAAATTAAATAAGGCATAGACAAGCGGAATAACGAGAAAACTCACTCCGACATCCTGGGCGCGCAAAATCAGAAAAGCATCGGAAGAATTGCCAATCGCAAAAATTGTCATAATCGCCATAAAAATATAAAAACGTTTCGGCAGTTTGAGTGAAAGCACCGGCTGGGAAATTTTTTCTACGCTCGGAACTTCTTTTACGAAAATCCAAAGAATCAATAAAGTGAAGGTCAAGGGAATTGCTGTCAGAAAAAAGATGTAGCGGTATTTCAAATCATTGTCGCGCAACAAATATAGAAGGCCAAATAGGAGAATCGGCCCGACTACCGATCCGAAAGTATCAAGAGCGCGCACTATCCCAAATCCCCGGCCGCGGCTCCCGGCCGAAGTGGACTCGGCGATCAAAACATCCTTTGCCGAATCCTTGACGCCTTTGCCAATACCATCCAGTAAGCGCAGACCGATAACGCCGAAAACCGAACTGGTCAGAGCAAGTAATGGACGGCTTATCAAAGAAATAAAGTATCCGGCAAATACTATTGGTTTAGATTTGCGGAATTTATCCGATAAAAAACCGGAAACTATTTTAAAAATACTGGCGCTGCTGGTAACGAATCCTTCAGCTAAGCCGATAATTTCTTTTCCAAAACCCAAAACGCCGGAAAGGTAGAGCGGCAAAATAGGCAGAAAAATATCCTGACTGATTCCGCCAAAAAAACTAATCAAGCCGATGAAAAACGGGTTTCGCGACCGATTTTTACTTTCCTGTTTCATTATCCAATCAACTTAGAATGCTTATTTAAATAAGACTATGTCGCCGATTTTAATTCCAAACTTTTGCGTCAATCCGGCGTTAATTTCTAAAACCTTATCCGCCGGTTCCGGCGAACTATAAATAGTATAATCCAATCCGGTTTCCGGTTTTGCTCCCATCACCATACCAATAACTTTATCGCCGTTTATCCAAATAATATCAATGGGAAATTTCATACCTTTCATCCAAAATTTCTGAATCGTAGAGTCCGGAAAAATAAAAAACATACCCTCGTCCTCGCCCATAAACCCTCGGCCGGATAAACCCGTGATTCGACTGGCAACGGTATCCGCAATTTCCACGTTCATCGTTCTTTCGCCAATCGTGACGGTTCTCGTCGGCAATTGCTTCCCTTTTTCGCCGCTAATTATAAAAGTCACCACAGCGACGATGGCCGTGATTAGAAAAATGCCGATAGCAGAAAAAATCTTTTTCATGAGCGATGTCTAAATAGTAAATCAAAAACTACTATTCCAAAAGCCACCGCCACGTTCAGAGATTCTTTCGCGCCCCTCATTGGAATTTCCAAAATCCGATCCGCTTTCTTAAGAATTGCCGGCGACAATCCCTTTATCTCATTTCCGAGAACTAACGCCACTCTGCTATGACGCGTCGTAGCAGAGTATTTGTAGTAAGGAATTGAACGGGGAGATTGCTCGACGGCTAAAATTTTGTAGCCTTCTTTTTTAAATTTATTTATTAAACCGATTGCCGAACGACATTGCTCCCAAGCCACCGATTTTTCCGCTCCCAGAGCAACTTTGGAAAATTGCGGCCTAACATTGCCGAAGCGATCAAGTGGCGACGGGGTAATGCCGCACAGATAAATTTTTTCGACTCCGGCGGCATCGGCTGTGCGAAAAATTGAGCCGACATTATGGATGCTCCGAGTGCCTTGTAAAATGACCAACATTTTTATATTATAGCAGGCAGTTCTTTAAAAGGAGGCATCAGTGAATATCATCATTGGCCTAGTAGCCAAACCCGGCGCCGGAAAAGGAACGTTTCCTAAATTATTGCGAGAGGCTTGCGCGAAAAACATGTATTTCCCAAGTATTGGCGGCCCGCGTTTTTCAGACGCTCTGCGAGAAACGTTGAATTATTACGAAATTCTGCCAAGCCGGGAAAACCTGCAAGAACTTGCCAAATGGCTCGACGCGCGAAAGCCAGGAGCTGTCACACTAGGTATGCAGAAAAAACTGGAAACTGACAAAAATGAAATAAAAATTGCCGACGGCGTGCGTTGGCATTACGACGAGGAAATGATCCGCCGGTTGCCAAACGGCCTCATGGTTTATATCAAGACCGATCCGAAAATCCGCTATGAACGCATCAAAGCCCGCAACGAAAAATCAGGCGACGCCGAAAAAACCATTGAAAAATTCATAGAGGAGGATGACGCGCAGACGGAAAGATTTATTGACGATATAGGTTCGCTGGCCGATTTTGCCATCACTAATGACGGTTCTTTGGAAGATTATCGAAAGCAAGTCGAAGATTTTTACGAAAAATTCATCGTACCTTTGAGAAATAGTAATCCCCTGATTTAAATCAGGGGATTTTATTTGAAAAATTACGTATTGCCGTGATAACGCATTGCATTGGCATTTACCGTTGCTTTATTTAAAAGACACCAATTAATCAGACACTCATAGCCGAGTCCCGTGTCGTTATGGCAAAAAATCGAGCCCCGCGTTTCGTCAACGTCAACCAAAACCGGATCATTTATTGCAAATATCCTTCCGCAATGGTCACAGCGTAACTTATCGCCGACATAAACCGGTAATTTTTCTTCCATTACTATCTCCTTAATCGGCAATTAATTTCCTCATCATTCAAATCATCAAGACTCCCCCGATGAACCGGACGGGTACGGCTCCTATACTTTAACAATCGTTTGGAAACTTTATTAAACGCTCGCGCTTCAATTCGCTTGATGACTATCGAAAGCACCATTGTAAAAATTAAAGAATATGAAATCGCGGCGACGGCGCTCCACAGCTTCAAAGAAGTGCCTAAAAAACGAAATATTAAAGAGATGAGCACGAAAACTAGGACGCCAAAAACAGTTAAAACAGCTAAGTGATATCTCGCCAAGAAAAAAGACAGGCGTTCCATAGTCGGCACTCCTTCAATGGCAAAGTTCTAACGGTATTATGCTACTGCAAAGTAATTGAGTCAATCACAACCGGCGTAAGCGGTTTGTCGTTTTGGTCTGTCGGAAGCTGGCTGATTTTATCGGCGACTTCCTGTCCCTCAATAACTTTTCCGAAAATCGTATAGCTATACGGCAGCGGCACATTATTAACCATGATAAAAAATTGACTGCCGTTGGTGTTCGGACCGGCATTCGCCATCGCCACTACGCCTTTAACGTAACCCTCTTTCGCCGACAGCGTGTCTGGATTCAATTCATCTTTAAATTGGTAACCCGGCCCGCCGGTGCCGTTACCGTTCGGATCACCACCTTGAATCATGAAAGTTTTAATAACACGGTGGAAAGTCAGACTGTCATAAAATCCTTTTTTCGCGAGCGTGGTAAAATTCTCCACTGTTTTAGGAGCGTCATCGGAATATAACCTAATCTTGATTGTCCCGTAGTTGGTTTTAAGAGTCACGGTGTCCATTTGATTTACTGTACCCGATTGATCGCTTTTGGCAATATCCCCTTTCTGACCTAAAAAATAAATACCCATGACGATAACCGTGGATAACGCCAGAATCATTAAAATAGTTTTTATTGTCATAGGTAATATTCTATAATAAAGGGATAATGGGCGCAATAAAAACGCTTGTAGCTTTAGTAGTATTACTCGTGGTGGCAAGTATCGCTTTTTATTTCGCCCCCGATAGCATCAAAGAAAAAGGCCTCGCATACATTTCCAACAGCCCCCTGTTGCCGGCAGAGGTGAAAAAAGCGGCGGAGGATATTTTTGCCACCCCGGAATATAAACGTACCGCGCTTTTGAAAGAATTAGATTCTACTCTCAACACTATTCAACAAACGATTGAGGCAAGCGTCAGCGCTCCCGAGAAAGCCATAAAGGCGGTAGAACGCACTAAAGAAATAGTCGCGGAAATTACGAAACTCAACGACGATCCGACTTTTTTAAAGCAAATTACCGAAGCCGTCGCCGAAAAACTCGTTGACTCCGGCGCTACCTGCCCGAAAAACTAAGGCTTGTAAGGCCCGATTGTCGCTATCGGAGAATAATTACCGTATTCGTCTCTGGTGCGAAATCCGAAGGTGTAAGTTAATTCGGGGTTAATTAAGACGCGCGTATGTAGTCTATATTCATGGTTGGGTTCCGTGCCTGCAACGGCATCAAAACCGGCTTGAGCCCACGGATTTTCATTGAAAACCGGTTCGGTGCCGGTAGCATTGGAAAAATTATATCCATATTCAATAAAACGATCTAAACCGTCGGGATCGGTGGAGGGATCGAAAGAAATCGTTACCCTGTGATCGGCCTCGTTATATCCTTCAATCAAAAGATTTCCCAAAATTGTCGGCGGTTGATTAACCGGAGCATCCGTCTGGAAAAAATGTTTTGTATTGTCTACGGCTGTCAATTTGAAACCTTGACTGCCTCCGCCGGAATAATAAAAAACGTAAAAGGCGGCGGTTAAATAATCCGTTGCGGAAAAATTATTACTATCAATAGCGGTAAGCAGCAAATGATTGTCTTCCAGTAATTTAAAATCCAACGCCGAGTTCATCACTCCGCCATCGGTACCGCAATTGCCTTGAGTATCGGGCAAAATCAGTGAAAATCTTATAAGATTTCCTCCGGCGCAGGCATGGTACTGAATATTAAGAGCCCCGACGGACGCATCCGGTTGCCAGTTCATCGCGGTAGCTAAAGTTTCCGGGACTTCCGATACTTCTTTATTCAGATAGAAAACAATGATTTTATATCCGCCATGACCAAAATCATTAGGCACGAATGGATAGGCGTTATAATGCAAATCCAGTCGATATCCATCCGGTCCATCTAAGAAACGGTAAAAATCCAATCCCGAAAAAAAGCTCGGAACAGAAACGGTTTTTTCAATTATGGGAGATTTTAATCCGTCTTGGTCGGTTGCTTGTATTGAAAATTTGTATTCGCGGCCGATTTCTTTGATGGCGAGCGTTGAAGTTGCGCCGGAAGTTTTTGCAATAATCACCGGGTTCGCGGAGTCACTGATGTTTTGAAGTTCGTAGACGAGAGGACTAATAGCGTTCCAACTAAAATTAATGCTGAGTTGCGAGGTCTCAGCATTGAAATTCTCAACCGCTTCAGGAGCCGGCCGCGGCTCCGGAAGATTTCCGGTATTTTGTGGATTGGGAGTGGCGCGTAATTCCCAATCACCGATATTTCCGGAATCGCATCCATTTCCTAGAAACTCGCCGTTATTTTGCGCCGATATGCAGGCGCCGCCCGATAGCGCTTTTCTCTCCAAACTTTGTCCCGCTAAAAATCCTGACAGACCGGCAACGTTGTAACTCACCGTGTCAACTGAAACCGGCAAGCTGGTCGTGGAAACAAATGTCGTATTATCAACCAAATAAATTGTCGCGCTAGTGTTGCTTAAACTATTGGACCATGTCATATCGGCGCTTGCGTTCACGCCTAACCAAATCAAAAAGAAACTTTTTGGCGCTACGGCGTCCCCGGATTCAAAATTTTTCTTAGTAACACTGCCAGAGGAAGAAACGTGCTGAATGGACCAACTAGAAATATCCGCCGCCTGTTCGCCAGAATTGTACAGTTCAATAAATTCCTTGCCGTCATCGGAACCGTCCGCGTCAAATAAAATTTCGCTGATTAAAACTCTAGCCGGCTCGCTGACTGTTGAATTGGATTCCGCGGTTGATTGGCTATTAGGCGGATTCGATGATTCAGCTGATTGATTTTCGCTGTTTTGATTTACTTGCGGTGAACTTGTCGAACCTGCCACGGAAGAAGCTCCCCCGCTGCTATTATTGACCGGCATCGTACCGGGACTATTTTCCGCTTTCGGCGTTCCGTAAATGACTTGCCCTGAGCTTGCCGAAGGGTCGCCGCTGTAATTGCGCCAAGAAAAATCCGCGGCGCGCTCCATTGTTTTTTTGTAGGCGTTATCGCCGGCTGGCCAATCAGGTGCGGCAAAAACTTCGTCAATTAAACCGCAATCCTTGTTGAAAAGTCGCAATCCTTCTCCGGTATTAGCCAAAGCCCCAACATAGATCTGGTCCGCGGCAATTTCCGGAACGGAAGTATTATCGGTTCTTTCTAAGAGATAAAATCCGCCAGCCGGAAGCTTTCCTGTTAACTGAATTTTGATTTGCTCGCCGAGGTCGATTACCTGATACCCGTCCAAATCAATATCTCCGCCTGAAATATTTTTAAATTCCATCCATTCATCATTCGCGCTATTTACAGTTCCCATCCAAGCCACTTCATTAATTATTAAATTCTGATGCGTCGGCGTTTTGGACGTGTTGAAAGAACAAAATTGGAAAGGTGAATCGCTGCTTGTAGTGAACGGAGCCGAACCACTTACGGTGGGCTCTTCGGCGCTGCCCAGAGTAGATGAAATCGAACCGCTCAAATTCTCCGCGACGGGCGCCGGTTTTTTCTGTTGTTCTTTTGATTGACTCGAAGCGGACTCTTGTGATGATTTCGGAGAAATATCCGCCGCAGAAACGCTGGCCTCATAAACCACTTCATCTATAGTTTTGACATTTTCGCCGGAAAATAACGCTCCCACCGCGTCAATAATCCTGGCAAACATCGGCCGCTTTAGCTGCGACGCGAGATACTCATCGCGCGCCGTCGCCGCTTCTTTGAAAAACAGGTCAACGACACCGGCGCCGTATTGAACAGCTTTGACGGAAAGACGGGACCAATAGTCCTGCATTGCATTATCTACTGCCGAGCCAAACAATAAAAGTTCGTTGTCTTTGTACCAGTCGTATTTGCCCGTATAGTTCTTCACCACTACTAAACGATACATTCCATCGCTATTATTTTTAAAACCATAATAATAATTATTAGTATCTTGCTTAACGTAATCCGGCTTGGGCAAATCATAATTTTTTATAGAATCCTTACTATAAAAATTATTATTTGAGTAGCTAGCCATTGCGTCAAAATAGGAATCCAAAGTATCCGCAAGAATCGGCTTCTTGCCATTCAGCCTAGTCGTTAATTCCTTGTCGGGATTTTCCAAATTAAATTTTGCCGTCCAATTTTCATAAGGACTCCCGCCGCCGTCAAATGGCGGATGGGCGTCATTTCGCGTATGGTCCGGCACCGACGCGTCCTCAATCAAATGCAGAATGTGGCCCAGAGCAAAAAACGCCTGCTCAATCTCGCCCTTAGCGTATAAATCAATGGCTTTTTGCCAGGTAAAATCGTCCTGATGGAAAATCGGCTGGATTTTCTCCAACTGCGTGGCGGTTAACAGCGACGCTTCGGTTTGGGGAAAAATTCTATACAACAGCGCCGTTTGCTCCTTCTCGTTTTGCGCCCAAGCCTTAGAAGCCATACCCGACACACCATCAGTCAAACCCTTATTATTAACCGGGTCGTAAAAGTGGTTAATATATCGCGGCGTATTATCTTCCAAGCGCGAACCGTCAATAAGGTATTGGGTCAATTCTACATTGATTATATTATTGGCAAAGTTCTTGCCATAAAAACCGACAATTTCTTTCGTCAGAAAGGCATGCACTCCCACGCCGTAGGCAAAAACGCTCGGTGCGTTAAAAACAAAAAATCCCAATAAAAAAATTGGGATTGAAAATTTTAGATACCTTCTATTTTCCATAAGCCAGAATACTTATTTATCCGCATATCGATGGAAATGGCTATACCGCCGTTCTCATCAAAAAGTCCAAAGGAAAAAACGTTCTTATCGGAACTGGTGCTATCCAAAGGTTTCGCAAATTTTGATATGTCGTCCGCCATCTGATTCAACAGGTCTTTAGCTTTTATGTTGTTAAGAAATATTAGCCACTTCTCCCTACTCGCCTTTTCGTCCAATAAAAAATATTTACTCGCCAGCTCGGTATCGCCCTTGCGAACGGCGGCAACGAACAAATCCAGGGTTTCCTTGGGAGTTTTGCCGCCGTAAGTATCGGCAGTCATCGCTTCGATGTAAGTCTTTTCTTGTTTTTGATAGGCCTCCACCTGCTCCGTAAGCCGCCGCCGCGCTTTTCCCGTCTCGCTGAAATATCTATCCCAAACAAAATACCCGCCGGCGACAACCATAATAATTGCCAAAAACGCGATTACGAATTTTTTAGAAGCAAAATGTGGCATAAAAAATAATGCCCCAATCTTATCAGCTCATAAATTCTTGTCAACTATTTGCACTGGTTAATTTCGCGTTGCAAAATATAACACTTATGTCCCAATTGGGACATAAGTGTTATATTGAGCCTTCATAAAGTCTCTCGTAGGGGAAGTGACGGCACCGATTTGGCTAGGAAATTTCAATAATTTTTTGGCGCGAGGTTTGGCCACTCACGATTCGCACCCGCGAAATTGCTACGCCCAAATGCCGGGCAATGGCCCGTTCTATCGCCCAATTCGCCCGCCCCTCCCTTGCCGGTTCTTTGACGCTGATTTTGTATTCGTTCTCGGATATTTTCTCAATCTTCTCTTCCTTAGCGGAAGGTTTGGCGTGGATGCTAAGTTTCATTATTACTCCTCGCTATATTCTTTAATTTTAAGCTCAAGAAGTTTTTTGGCGTTTTCGTCTTCCATTTTAGTAAGCAACGACTCCGCTTCTCTGATATAAAAACTTCTGATGTTTTCTTTTTGTCCGGGAGCGACTTCGGCCTCGCAGGGATTGTCTATATGGCCGGCTAAAAAAACAGCTATTTGCATATCAGTTGCTTTCTCCGACGATGACTCTTCCGGTTTTTCGATAGGCATATACTCTTATATTAAAACGATTTCGATTGCTATGTAAAAACTATTCTCTCTTTATATGCTTGAAGGCATAATCCAGAGTAGCGCTAACTTTTTTACCGGGATTGAATATGCCTAGGGGATCAAAAATCGACTTAATTTCCTCAAAAATTTTAAAGATTTCCGGACCGTACATTTTTAAGAGATAAGCTCCGCGAAGCAGGCCGTCATTGTGCTCGGCGGTAATGGAACCGTGGTAAAGCAAAACCAAATCGTATATTTCCTCTGAAACAACCGGAATTTTTTTGCGATTTTCTTCGTCGGCCAGCACCATCAATGGAATAATATGAAAATTTCCATCGCCAATATGGCCGGCAATCGTATAAAATAATTTATGGTCTTCCAAAATCTTATAAAGCTTTGGCAAAAACTCCGGCAAATATTCCGGACGCACGATAAAGTCATCGATGAAAGGCGCTGTTTGCTTGCCGCGCACTTTGTTCCGCAGAAGATTGAAACTTTCCCGCCGTATTACCCAATATTTCCGGGACTTCCTGGCAGTGGCGGCAATCTTATTTTTTACTTTGAACGGTCTCAGCTTCTCACGCAACTCATTGATTTTGCGATCTACTTCTTCTTGGCTATTTTCTTCAAACTCAATCAATAATACTAGCTTCGGCATTCCGTAAGTGAGGATTAGCCAAAACTCCGGTAAAAAACTCCAAGCCAGTGAGAAAAAATTTTTAGCGCCCATGGCCTTTAAAAATCCCGGGAAGAATTTTAACGACAGACGAAAGGTATGATCGTCAAAAGATTCAAAACTGGAAGGCCGAAAGGGCAGAACTGCGCCCACCAATCCCGCTAAAATACCAAGATCTTTAAGAAATAACACCAGCATTCCGGAATGTGATTTTTTCTTAACCAAACGGAGCTTCGCTTCCGTGATAAGACCAAGCGTTCCCTGGGCGCCTACAAAAATTTTTACCATATTAAAATTTTCGCCGTCCCACACATCCCAGATATTGTAGCCGCTAGAATTTTTAGAAACATTGGGGCGCGATGCTTTAACCAAATCAAGATTTTTATCCAAGAGGTCATAAACTTTTTTATAAATTTGGCCCTCGAAACCCGCTTGTTCTTTTTTCTTGTTCAATTCTTGTTTGCCGATTTTGGAAAAGATATGTTCTTCACCGTCAGCAAGCACCACTTTTAATTCCTCCACGTAATCCTTGGTCTGGCCATAAATAAGCGATTTTTCTCCGCCGGAATTATTGGCAATCATACCCCCTAAAGCGCAGATTTCTCTTGAAGCCGTGTAAGTAGGCAAAAAAATATCTTTCTTCAGAGTCTCTTTTTCAAAATCCCGGTAATAAACGCCCGACTCCGCGACAGCATAATCGTTGCCGACTTCCTTAATACGATTAAAGTGGCGGGTGAAATCCAAAATCAGCGATTCGTTGAGCGGTCCGCCGGTCATATCAGTGCCGCCCGCCCGGGGAGTCAGGGAAATACTCGGATCGTTCTGTTTTTCCTGAACGGCGTATTTCACTAAATTTTTCACATCTTCCGTATCCTTTGGAAAAATAACCGCTTTCGGTTTTATTTCAAATAAACTGGCGTCCCGGCTGTAGTGGACGCGACTTTCTTCGCTTTCGTCAATTTCGCCGCGTAAAAATTCTTTTATTTTATTTAGAGTATCCATAGTCGGTTGATTATTTATTGAGATATTCGTAAATATTAAGAACTGCTTTAATGGCATCGCCGGCCGAAATGTTATTTTGCTTATAAAGAACGTCACTGACGTCGCCAGCCGCCCAAATACCCCGTTGAGAAGTCGTCTGCGTCTTATGATCCACAATAATTTCTCCTTTATCATTAAGCTTCGCGAAATCATTCAAGAAACCCGCGTTTGGATATGAACCAATCTCAATAAACACCCCGTCTAATTTTAACTCCATTATATTACCGCTCGGCACGTCTTGATATTTCAAGGCATTCACGAATTTGTCGCCAAGTATCTCTTTTGGTTCAGCCTGAAAAATAATTTCTACCTTGGGACTGGCTTTAATTTTTTCCTGAGTAGTCGCATCTCCCTTTAATTTACTGCCGTGGTCTAATAAATAAACTTTTGTTGAGTAAACCAAGAGATCACGAACCGCTTCCAGACCGGCATTGCCGCCTCCGATAACAGCCGTTACTTTATTTTTAAAAAGAGGGGCATCACAAGTTACGCAATAAGCGACTCCTTTGCCGTCAAATTCTTTTTCCCCCGCAATGTTCAGTTTTTTACGCGAGCTGCCGGTTGTCACCAAAACGGTTTTGGTTTCCAGTTTTTTGCCGCCTTTAGTTAAAACAACAAAACCCTCTCCGGATTTTTCCACTTTAGTGACCCAGTCCGGTTGAAAAATATCAATGTCTTCTTGAACTCGCAGATGTTTTTCCAATGTTTTCGCCCATTCAAAACCGGAAATGGATTTAACTCCGATCCAATTTTGAATTTCCGCGGAAACCGTTGATTGCCCGCCGAAATCTCCAATTACTAATGCTGTTTTTAGTTTTTTCCTGGCCGCGTAAACGCCTGCGGCCGTACCGCCGGGACCGCCGCCAATAATAACCAAATCGTACATTATTTTATATTCAACGCCTTTTTCAGCTCCGGCTCGCTGAAGCCGATAATTATTTTTCCGTCAATATCAATAACCGGCACGCCAAGCTGTTGAGATTTTTCCAACATCTCAGCCCGCGCCTTTTCATTCTCGGCAACGTCATACTCCTCATACTTGACATTATGTTTTTGGAAAAAATCTTTTGCCATCTTGCAATAAACGCAAGTGGTGGTGGAATAAATTTTAATGCTGCTCATGGTCTTCCGTACCCACTATCTCCCATAGAGATAGCAACATTAATAAAACGCCGACAACGACCTGACTCCAAAGTGCTGACGTAATTTTCCAATATCCTAAAATCCAGGGAGAGGCCAAAACCCAAACCCCAAATACGAATTCCGCCCAATTAATCCAATTCTTCTTGCTCATATTCTATTATTATAAACAAAAATCCGAACAAACAAAAATCCCTCCGACATATGTCGGAGGGATTTTCGCTCTTTACTCGCGGCCGCCGAAGCGGGGTCCGCGGAAAGACTGAACTCGCTCGCGATGGCAATCCCTGCAAAGCAGTTTATCCAATCGGGCTGGATCTGGTTCAAATGGCAATTCCGTTATCGGATTACTGCATTTGGAGCACTTCCAGTTACCTTGGAACATCTTCCGAGGAGCTTGGTTGTTAAATTCCATTATCTTCTTTAAATACTATTTCGCCCTTTTTGTTAGCCGAGGCAAAATAGCTTTTCGCATAATTTGACCCCTTACTAAACTGATTCCTAGTATATTCCATTGACCGCCGGATGTCAATGGCTTACGATAACTGACGGTACTTTACTATATATAAAAAATAAGAATGGAGGTTGTCTGATGGAACGCATCGTGGAATACATTTGGATTGATGGAGCGAACCCCACCAAAAAACTGCGCTCTAAAGCCAGGGTTTTGAGAAGTAACGACAAAGTTTTCGGATTGAAAGACATGCCTATTTGGACTTTTGACGGATCAAGCACCGGTCAGGCTACTACCGATTCAAGTGATTGCTTTCTAAAACCAATTTATAAAGTTCCGGATCCGATTCGAGGAAGGCCGCATTTATTGGCGCTTTGCGAAGTACTTAATCCGGACCAATCGGCGCATCCTTCTAATACCAGGGCATCCCTGGTCAAAGTTGAACAAGACCATAAACACGAAGAGGTGCTTTTCGGTATTGAACAAGAATATACTCTGTACGATAAAAACGGAGGAAGGCCTTATAGATGGCCGGAGGAACGCACCGCTTTTCCGGCGCCGCAAGGACCGTATTACTGCGGCGTTGGCAGCGACGAGGTTTATGGACGAGAACTAGTAGAAGCGCACTTCAAGGCCTGCCTAAGGGCGGGGTTGATGATTGCCGGAATTAATGCCGAAGTGATGCCCGCTCAGTGGGAATTCCAGGTGGGTCCGCTTTCTCCCTCGATGGTTGCCGACCAGCTCTGGCTTGCCCGCTGGCTGTTGTACCGGCTGGGCGAGGAATTCGGAATCAGCGCCAAACTTGACCCCAAACCGATAGTGACGGGTGATTGGAACGGCGCCGGGGCTCACACGAACTTCAGCACGAAGACGATGCGAGATTCGGGAGGGATACAATGCATCAAGCTGGCTTGCCATAAACTTGAAAAATTCCATAAAGAACATATGCGAGTCTATGGAGCCAATAATGAAAAGCGACTTACCGGCAAACACGAAACTTGCGACGTCAACACCTTCCGATGGGGCGTCTCCGACCGAGGCGCTTCAATCCGCATCCCTCTCCATGTTGCTGAAGCAGGCTGCGGTTATCTTGAAGATCGCCGACCAGCCGCCAATATGGACCCATACGAGGTTTGCAGGGCGATACTGGAAACCACTTGCGGCAATGGATTTAAAGAATAAATTGAAAACCCCTCGACATTACGTCGAGGGGTATTTTTATTTATAGTGAGCAGAGTCGAACTGTTATGGTGAGTCGCATCGAACTATTGCCAAAAACCCGGACCAACACGCATCGCGTTGGTCGAGAGGGCTTTGAGAATAAGCCACTTCCAGCAAGGAGCAAGAATTGCCTGAGTCAGCGTAGCGAGATAAAGATTGCGGGACTTGAGAAAAAAATAACTGGCGCCGATACCGAGATAAAAAGTCCCAATCATCAACAACGGATTCGGAAAGTGAATTAGGGAAAAAACGGCTGCGGAAGTTATCGCGGCGGGCCAGATTCGGTTTCCGGAAGCTTTGTAGAGCCTATTCGCAAAATAGCCCTGAAAAACTAATTGCTGAAAAAAAGCCCACACGATATAACCGCCGATCGCTCCCCGAATTCTTAACCAAATTTCCGACTGCTTCTCAATCCCGGGATTTACAACAGTTGCCAACAGCACAATGACGACGAATGACACGCTGATGAAAACAAAGATCGGTTTAGTTTGGCAAAAGTCCTTCGGTTGGATACCAAGGTCGGTTAGGGTGTCTTTACGACATCGCCAGCTGATGAAAATAATTGCCAGCGTCAGAAGACTACCGACGCACTGCCCGAATCCTTGCGGCAGAACCCAAATGGAAATCATAAACAAGTTGAAAACGATAACCACTTCGCCGACTAAACCGCGGTCGTTTTTCATTAGCCGTCTCCCATGAAAAAGACTTTCCAAGTTAGGTCAACAAGAACGTGTGTCGTAGCGGAAGCAAGAAGCGATCGAGTGCGCCAGAAAACAATTCCGTATCCAAGTCCGGCAATTGCGGAGAAAATCACGTAAGGAAAGTTGGGAAATTCGCAGCCGCCGGCTTTATTATTGATATGAGACACGCCAAAGATTACGGCCTGAATGGCAAGCGCCGCCCAAATCCCCCATTTTTTCTCCAAACTATTTTGGAGAACGCCGCGATAAACCAGCTCTTCACCAATGGCCGGCGTCACTAAAAACAATGGGAAAAGTAGCAGTGGCACCCAAAAATGTTTTTCCGCCACGTCCCAAATTTCCAACTTCACAAAATCAATGGCAAGCGCCAGTGGTAAGATAATCAGCATTAAAGCCGCCAGCATCCCGACTGCCCAAAGAAAATCCCTGAACCGTAAACGCCAATGGCAATTAA
>CAYHZT010000002.1:0-40707 GCA_964361325.1 uncultured Candidatus Saccharibacteria bacterium | reverse complement strand
ATTTCACGCAAAGAGATGGCCGCCGCGAAAAGTTTTTCTTGGAAAAAGTCGGCGGATGAGTACGTAAAAGTGTTTTTGACAGCAAAATCATTTGTCGACGATTCTGAAAGTAAGTAAGAATGTACTGGGCTAATTTTCTCCACATTTATCAGCCGCCGACCCAGAAAGAAATTTGGGTCAAAAGAATAACCGATGAATGTTATCGCAAACTATTCTCCGGTATTTTAAAAATAAAAAATGCGCGATTGACGCTTAACATCAATGGTATTTTATGCGAGCTTTTAGACAAGTATGGTGGCGGGGATGTCTTGGAAAACATCAAAAAACTTTTGCAAAACGGCTCGCTGGAATTAACCGGTAGCGCCAAGTTTCACGCTTTCTTGCCGTTATTGCCGGAAAGTGAAATTGAACGGCAGATACTTTTAAATGAAACAATTCTTAATAAATATTTCGGAAATTTATGGCGTTCTCCTAATGGCCAGCAAGGGTTTTTCAGCCCTGAAATGGCTTATTCTTATAAAGTAGCCGCGGTTGCCGCGCGACTTGGCTATAAATGGATAGTTATTGACGAGCTCGGTTTTCCGTCGGGCAAAAAATATTCGCCGGACACTTTATATAAAATAAAGGGTTTGGAAAATTTCTCCGTTTTTTTCAGAGAGAGAAACCTTTCTTTTACTATTTTATCTGCGCAAGTCGGCACCGTTCCTACTATGTTGCGTTATTTGGGTCCGCGCTTGGAAAAAAGCGAATATGTAGTGACTGCGATGGATGGCGAGACTTTTGGGCATCATCGGCCCGGTCTGGAATTACTTCTCTTCGATTTATTAAATGAGAAAAAAATACAGTCAGTGGCAATCGGGGATTTACTCAACAAGTTTACTAAAACGGAAGAAATCGAACCAAGAGAGTCTACTTGGGCGGTTACTAAAACTGATATCAAAAATAATACGCCTTTTTCTCGTTGGAATAAGAGCGATAACCCGATACAGCAAAAACAATGGGAATTGACTGATATCGCTATCGCGGCGGGTAATCGCGCGCCCGTCAATGAAAAAAACCGCAACTTGTTGGACGCGGCTCTTCATTCCGACCAGTATTGGTGGGCTTCTGCCCGTCCGTGGTGGAGTCTAGAAATGATTGAACGCGGCGCTTATGAGCTCAAACAAGTTATTTTAGAAGCTGCCGCTTCCACCGCTCAAGAAAAAAATAAGGCCGAAGAATTGTACCGCGGCATTATTTACACCGCCTTAGATTGGCAGCGAAGCGGCTTGGTGGATGCGATTTCCCGGCAAGAAGATGAGGAGGTGCGGGAGCGTTTAGAAGAAAAAGAACATCTCTTTATTACCAAAGAAGAATATCGGCAGATGATTACTACGTTGGAAGAACAGATGCATTTGGCGGCAAAAGCCGAAGAGTATCATCGGGCCGCGATGATTAAGGATAGAATACGAGAACTTAACGAAGAAATTAAAAAACAGAAATGAAGTACAAGTTTTATACGACTTCCGAAAAAGCCTGGACAGCAATGCTCCAGGACATCAGGGAGGCGAAACACTGTATATATCTGGAGAGTTTTATTTTAACCGACGATTCATCCACTCACATTTTTTTTGAAGTGCTTAAAGAAAGGGCGCGCCAAGGCGTTAGGGTTAAAATCATAATTGATCGCGTTGGTGATCTTTGGTTCGGTTCAATCAATAGGAAAGAATTTGAAGAGGCTGGCGCCGAAGTGCTTTTTTTTAATCGCTGGCTGTACCGCTCGCACAGAAAGATTTTAATTATTGACGAATTAGTTTCTTATATCGGCGGGGTGAATGTGCGAGGCGAATACGCTGATTGGTTGGATTTGCATATTCGCCTGACCGGAAGATTAGTGCGCAGTCTTTTGAGGTCTTTTAGCAGAGTTTATAGTATTGCTGGCGGGCGAGACGCCGTAATTTTAAATCTAAGAAAGCGGAAACTTCCTAAGGCGCGGGCTGGGTTATATAAGGCGAAGTCTTGGTTTATTGAAAACTGGCCCGTAAAAGGAAAGTCGGTTTTGCGATACTATTATAAAAAGAAATGCGCTGAAGCCCGGAAAAGCATCACAATTGTTACGCCTTACTTTGTGCCGCATCGCTGGTTGATCAGATCTTTGCGGGCAGCTGCTAGCCGTGGTGTTAAGATTGAAGTAATCGTGCCGGAAAAGACTGATATGTTTATAGCCAATATAGCTCACCGAGTTTTTGCCGACAGCTTAAAAGATATTCTAACAACGTTATTTATTCCGGAAATGAATCACGCCAAGGTTTTACTAATTGACGATCGCGAGGGGTTGGTTGGTTCCAATAACATTGACGCTCAAAGTTTTGATTTTAATTTGGAAGCAAGTATTAGTTTCAAACGTAAGGATATGGTAGGAGATCTTAGAACTATTTTACAGCATTGGAAGAAATCAGCCGTTCCTTTCAGTCCTAGCGCGCCAATGCGTTGGTACTACTATTTTTTGGGATTCTTTATCAGAATTATCCAGCCAATATTGTAAAAATGAAAAACGCTGACAAAAAAGTCGTGGTTATCGGCGGAGGTACGGGCGTATTTACGGTTCTTTCGGGTTTGAAAAAATATTTTTCTGACTTAACGGCTATTGTTACCATGGCTGATGATGGCGGTTCTACCGGGATCTTACGCGAAGAATTCGGAATTTTGCCCCCCGGCGATATTCGTCGGGCGCTAATTGCCCTTTCGGCTTCCGACAATAAAATGTTGTCTCAGCTTTTCAATTATCGTTTCGCTGAAGGCGGCGGGCTATCCGGTCATAGCTTCGGTAATCTGATGATAACCGCTTTAGAGCGTATTACGGGCAGTTTCGATCGAGCCGTAGAGGAGACTGGAAAGCTTCTTTCGGTGCGCGGCCGAGTTTTGCCGGTAACTCTGAAAAAAACTTCACTGATAGCGGAGTTAGAAAATGGCAGTATTATCAAAGGGGAGGCTAATATTGATATTCCCAAACACGACGGCAATATAAAGATAAAAAAAGTATATCTTAAGCCGGAGGTTCCTATTAATCCGGCGGTTAAAACAGCAATCTTAGAGGCTGACGGAATTATTATCGGTCCCGGGGATTTATTTACCAGCTTAATTCCAAATTTTATGGTCAAAGGAATGAAGGAGCTGTTGAAAAAAAGCCGCGCAAAAAAAATCTACTTCATTAATTTAATGACTAAATTTGGAGAGACAAACGGTTTTCAGGCGTCGGATTTTTTGCGGACAATAGAAGAGTATCTCGGCAAAAATATTTTGAATTACGTAATAGTAAACAAAACAAAGCCAACCGCAATGCGTTTTCGGCCGTATTCTAAAGAAAGAGCGGAGGTCGTTGAGCCGGACCTCAAAAATTTTCGTCCCTCGCCTATGCCAATTGCCTTGAACCTTCTTCGTCGGCACGGCCTGATCCGTCATGACCCGGAAAAAATCGCCGAGATCGTTAGAATGCTTGTTTAATCTGCTCGGAGGAGCGCCGCCTTCTTATTCTAGAAATTACAAAATCGGATATTAGGATTAAAACGATGCCGATATTATTGACGAGGATATCCTCGGTGGTATCAAATGGCCCAGTGACATTATGAGCGCCGTAGTAGCGATCACCGATCAGTTCGGCAATCTCGTAAACTATTCCGAAAATATTAACGCTGGTCAGGGCAATATAATAAGCAACGATTCTAGGCGTATTATAGTGATAAAATTTAGAAACTACCCTTACTAGATTTAAAAAGAGCACCGCGCCTAAAATCCCGGTAGAAAAATGAACTACTTTGTCAAAACTTTGTATTTCAAAGAGAGAAAAAGTACCAGCGCCGAAATCAATGCCGCCAAAAGCAGTTCCTAAAGCCCAAAAGACGGCCGGCAAATGGCCAAAGCGCGTTTGTTTAAAATACCAATGGGAGCTTTCTAAGATGGCCCAGAGCGTAGCGATGGTAAGAAATTGCCCGATCCAAAAACTTCCCCAGCCGGCCGGAGAAAAATAATTATAATCGTCCGTAAATATTCCGTTATAGAGTACGTAAAAAATAGCAGCTACAAAAAAACCGCGGCAAAAATTAACAATCCACCTATTTCGCGACGTCATATATCTTTTTTTCTATAGCGCGAATAAGTTTTTTATCCTCGGCCAGTCTGGCTTTAACTGTTTCTATGCCAACGCCTAATTTCTCACCCTCAAAACTGTAACTAGCGCCTGCCTTTGTAATAACTCCATACTTCAACGCGGAATTCGCAACATCGGATTCATAAGAAAGCCCCTCTCCATACATAATGTCAAATTCGGCCAGTTTAAACGGAGGAGCGACTTTATTTTTGGCAACTTTAGCGCGGACTCGATTGCCAACGACGACATCGCCTTTTTTAATTTGCGCTTCTCGCCGCACATCGATTCTTACGGAGCAATAAAATTTAAGCGCCCGTCCGCCGGGAGTAACTTCAGGATTGCCGAACATAATACCAATCTTCTCTCGCAATTGGTTAATAAAAATGACAAGAGTATTGGACTTAGCGGTAATGGCAGTCAGTTTGCGTAATGCTTGAGACATTAATCTGGCCTGCAATCCGATGAATTGAGCGCCCATCTCCCCTTCTATTTCCGCTTTCGGAGTCAACGCCGCAACGGAATCCACTACCACCACATCAATTATTCCCGAACGCACCAAACTTTCCAAAATATTGAGCGCTTCTTCTCCGTTATCCGGCTGTGAAATCAAAAGTTCTTTTATTTTTACTCCAAGTCTTGCGGCATACTCCGGATCCAGAGCGTGCTCGGCATCTATAAAAGCGGCCTTACCTCCTTTAGCCTGGGCTTGCGCGACAACGTTGAGCGCTAACGTAGTTTTGCCGGAAGATTCCGGTCCGTAAATTTCTACGATTCTGCCTTTGGGTAATCCGCCTACCCCCAATGCCAAATCCAACGAAAAAGAACCCGTTGGAATTACGTCAACGTTAACCCGCTTGGCGTCGCCGAGCTTCATAATGGCTCCTTCGCCAAACTTGCTCTGCAAAGTTTCCAGCAGTCCTTGTAACTCTTTCTCGGTGTCTTTTTTTTCCGGTATATCTTTATTCGTCATTTTTATTGATTATTTTTCCTCTTGATAAATTATTTGTCTAACCACTTTCGTTTCTTTTCCTAAAAATTTCTTTGCCATAAATTCAAATGTATTCAATCCGGATTGCAAGTTGTAATTTTCCTGGAATTTACCATTTTTGTCAACGTATACTTCCTCGCCATTAATAAAAAGTTTATCAACCGGATCCGCGCTTCCCTCTAAAACGAATAGGGGATTATTGACGATAAGGGTTGCCTCAAGCGGATTGGTAATTGCAAGATCGGGCACGCCGGCAACCCTCCCGGAGCTAACAAAAACATAAATCATAGAAGCGGCAATAACCAGTGTTGGCAAGAGCCATAACCGATTTCCGGCTTTGATGGCAAAACGGTTTTCCGGTAAGCGGTCGGCCGGCCCGGAAGTTCGAAAATCGCTTTCTTCTTGGAATTTTTTCCACAAGTACCCCGCTTCCACATCAAGGACTTGCTCTAATTTTTTAAAATAGCCGCAAAGGTAGGGGGCAGCCGGTAATTTTTTCCATTCGCTTTTAAGTATTGCTTCCAGGAAATGCTTGGAAATGCCGGTCAATGTCGCGGCTTTATCCAGAGTAAGGCTCTTGGCCTCCAAGCGCTCGAAAATAAAATCTTTAATAGGCTTATTTTCCACGCCTAATTTATATCACTATTCTCCTGATTAATAAATACCTCTCTGGGCTTAGCGCCGTCTCCCGGGCCAATAATCCCTTTTTCCTCCATAATATCCAATAAACGAGCGGCTCTTGCGTAACCGATTGATAAACGTCTTTGAAGAAGGGACGCTGAGGCTTTTTTAGATTCCGTAACTACCCGGACCGCATCCTGAAAAAGTTCATCATCGGTTTCGTCGCCATCCAAATCACCCGCGAACCCACCCGCGTTATTTCCCGCTTCGCCGCTAAAAGAATATTCTTCAACGGTATCATTATTTTTTTCAATAAATTCCGCAACGCTGCGAATTTCCTCCTCGGAAATATAAGCGCCCTGAATTCTTTTTGGTTTGGAAAAATCCGAGGAAATAAAGAGCATATCTCCGCCGCCGAGAAGTTTTTCGGCGCCGGCCATGTCTAAAATCGTTCTGGAATCCACTTGGCTCGCGACTTGGAGAGCGATGCGCGCGGTGATATTAGCCTTGATTAGTCCGGTGATGACTTCCACTGACGGGCGCTGAGTAGAAACCACAAGATGGATTCCCGTGGCGCGCGCCATCTGAGCAAGGCGGACAACCGAGCTTTCTATTTCTCGGCCGTAGGCGGCCATCAGATCGGCCAATTCATCTACCACCAATACTATAAAAGGCAACGCAGTTTCGCTTTTTTGATTGTAGGAGCCGATGTCGCGGGCGCCGGCCTCCAGTAGTATCTCGTATCGGCGTTCCATTTCTTTGATTGCCCAGCGGAAAAGGCCAACGGCTTTTTTCCCGTCAATGATTACGGGGCTGATAAGATGCGGCACTCCGCCGTAAATTGAAAGCTCCACTCGTTTAGGATCGATAAGCGCCAAGCGCAAAGTGTCGGGCGAATTTTTATACAACAAAGAAACCAGAAGGGCATGAATAGAAACGCTTTTTCCGCTGCCGGTACTGCCGGCAACCATAAGATGGGGCATTTTTTCCAAATCGGCCATGATAGGTTCGCCGCTGACGCCGCGTCCCAAAATAAAAGCGAGCGGCCCCGACTCTTTAAATTCCGGATATGCCATTAAACTGCCAAGACGGACGACTGCCGCCGATTTATTCGGCACCTCTATTCCCACCAGAGATTTTCCGGGAATCGGCGCTTCAATTCTGATAGGATGAGCGGCCAACGCTAAGGACAGGTCCTGATTAAGCGTTAAAATTTTACTGATCTTTACGCCTTCGGCCGGCTTTAACGTGTAGCGAGTGACTTTTGGTCCGATGTTTATCTCGCCCATTTCTACCGCGATGCCGAAGCTGTCCAAAGTTCTTTTAATAATATTGGCGTTGGCCCTCAAATCGCCGGAAGTCGGTTTCTCTACAGATGTTTTTAAAAGCGTCAGCGGTGGCGTGACGTAATTGGGATAAGTTTTAATTCGAGCGGGAGACTTGCGCGCCGGCGGCATTGGAAAACCATCCGCAATTTTTATTTTGTCCGTTTTTATCGCGGCTGCGGGATTTGTGACCGGTAGCTCAGGTTCGGCAATTACCGCCTCTTCCGGTTCTTTTTCCAAAACCTCTTTAGCCGGATCCGCCGATTTTTCCGTTTCTACTTTTTTGAATTTAATTGAAGCGTTAAATGTTATTAAAACAGCGGCAATTAATAAAACCACACTTATTATAATAGAAGCGGTATAGCCGAATGGTATTTCCAATAAACCCACTATCCGACCTAAAAACCCTCCTTTATTTTCAAAAAGAATATCAATCAAGCCCAAACCCGATACAATAAATAAAGCGGCGCCGAGGAAGCTGGTGGTGACAAAAACTTTTTGCCGGGCAACTAAGAATAAAAAAGCGATTAAGGCCGCTATTGTAGGCAAAAGATAATATCCCCAGCCAAAAAGATTTTGCAGGATAAGATAAACGAAACGGCCGACTGGCCCGGCCTTGTCAACGGCGGCAAGCACCAAAATGACGGCAATACCAGCGAGAAGAACCGCTATTAGGCTATTTTTAGTTTCCGAATGGATTTTTGGCTGATGCGGACGTTCTTTTTTAGACATGAGGCGAAATACCCACTATGATTATTAATAATAGTATGAATCCCGCACATAACAAAGAGCAGGTCGTCGGGCATAGGCAAATTTATGCAAGGATTGCGCTAATAACGCACTCTTTGTTATGTGCGGGATGAACCCCACCATATTTAAAGCCTACGACATTCGCGGCAAATATCCCGAGGAAATAAATGAAAATGCGGTGTCAGAAATTATCGCAGTCCTAGCTAAACATTTTGGTAAGGGAAGGATTGTCGTTGCTCACGACGCCCGTTTAAGTTCACCAGCGCTTTACAAATCAGCCCTTCAATCATTGAAAATTAGTCCGCCAGCTGGCGGATCGAAATTAGAAATTATTGTGGTGGGTCCTACCACCACTCCGATGCTTTATTTTTTGGTCAACAAGTTAAAAGCTGTGGGCGGGATCATGGTAACCGCCTCTCATAATCCCAAAGAATTCAACGGTCTTAAAATTGTCGGAAAAAAAGCGGCGCCCATCAGCGGGGAAGAAATTAAAAAATGGATTATATAAATCTTTACGCGGATTTTTTGAAAAAATTCTTAAAACCAAAAAGGCCACTGTGCGTAGTATTTGATTGCTCAAACGGGACAGCGGGATTAATTCTTTCTAAATTGAAAATTGCCTGCCCGGCCAGGGAAAATCTAGAATTGATAATCATCAACGGCAAACCGGACGGAAATTTTCCGGCTCACGGGCCGAATCCAATGGCCAAAGACGCTTTGAGGGAATTAAAAGAGGCTGTTTTACGCCATCGCGCGGATTTGGGAGTTATTTTGGACGCCGATGGCGACCGTGTTTTTTTTATGGATAACTTAGGCCGGGAAATAAACCCCGATGTTGCGGCCGTTCTGATTTCTAAAAATTTTTCAGGTCCGGTAACACTGGACGCGCGATCGGGTTATTTAATTCGTGAAGCGCTGGCTGCCGACAAAAAATCAGCTTTAGATTCGCGTGTCGGACACTATTTCATCAAAAAACTGATGTCCGAAAAACAAGCGGACTTTGGAGCGGAACAATCCGGACACTACTACTTTAAATTTAAAGGGTTTTCGGCCAAAAGCGGATCGGCGTACTGGGATTCTGGAATTCTGGGCGCAATCCATCTCATTAATGCGTTGCCGGAGAATATTGCCGCTTGGATTGATCGGCTTCCGAAATATTTCCAATCAGGTGAAATCAATTTTTCCATCAAAGATAAAACGGCGGCTTTAAAGAAAATTAAATCCCTTTACGCGAAGAAATCAAAAACAATTTCGGAATTAGACGGACTTAAAATGGAATTTAACTCGCCGTCCGGCGAGTGGTGGTTCAGTTTACGGTCTTCCAATACCGAAAATTTGCTTCGTCTGAATATTGAAGCCAAAAAAGAATCGGTTTTGAACGAACACTTGCGACAAATCACAAAAAATCTGGTAAAATAATCACGGCACTTCACAGGAGGCAGTATGCGCCACGTCCTCTTTCTGATTTTGATGTTCGTTGGAGTTTTTTTTCTTGGCTGCCGTCATAACCATCATTCGAATTCTGTTACGATTAATAATGAGCAAATTCAAAACCCCGATTCCGACGACAAGGATAAAGATAAAGACAAAAAGCGCTGCAGGAAACACGATAAGGATTCAGACAGGTGCGAACATCGCAATCACTGCGACGACGAATCAGAACATCACGAACGCGACAATTAAAATAAAGTAGCCGGCAAATCAACTTCTTGCCAGTTCATTACTACTTTCAGCAATTCGCCGGTCTGGCGATGAGGCACCATTAGGTGCCTCTGTTTTTTAGCCATTTCATAAAGCTCTTTGGTGATTTTAACGTCATTTAAGCAATAACTTTTTAGCTCTTCGAAATTACCTTCCCGATAAAATTTAATTGCCTCAAGGCCGTGGTGAGTTTTTCCGATGCCGAGATTGGTTTTGGCCAGAATATCCAGACTGATACGACTGCCCAAGCCAATTTCTACTTCTTCCAAAAGATCCAGGCGGGGAATAGACCAGATGTCAAAATTGACGTACTTTTCCAAAACCGGGATGTCAAAGCGATTGATACTGAATCCGATTATCAAACCAGCCTTTTTTAAAAGTTCATTAAGTTCGCCGAATTGATTTTCGAAAAAAGAAAAATAAGCGTCTTTATTGTATGAATAAACGCCGACGAAAGAGGCGTCCAACTTTTTAACATATTCTTGCCCGCCAACATCGGCAAAAGTATTTTTCGTTTCTATATCAATAACAAGCTTATCCATTTTTAAATTATAGTTTAGACGTGACGATCGGCTACGTTGGAAGCGGCGTAGCTGTCGGGCTTGGTCCTTACCTCAAAATTATTGGCGCGGATCATTCCTACCAACTCCTGGATCATAACTTTAGAGGCGCCGTTTTCACCAATATCAATATGAATTTCAAAATCAAATTTCGGCGCTTCAAGTTGTTTTAATTCGTTCAAAAATTCTTTTGCGGCTTCCAAAGAAATCAATACTTCGTGGGTTATGCGATCGCGCAGAGTATGATATTTTTCCGAATTATCAATACGCCGCCAAAAATACCGGCCACCGTTGCCAACCCGATGAACCACGATGGCAGTTACGAAATCGGCGAGATTATCGTGAGTTCTAAGCGAATCGGTGCCAATGGTTATTTTATATTCTTTTTGAGAATCGGCTTTCATAAAGTTAACAATTTCCCGCCCAACCTGTTCGGCGCTCATTTTTAACCCCAGAGAGCTATTGAAAAAATCTGACATTGCCAATAAACTACATCTTTTATTAAGCTTGGTCAAGGTTTAGTATAAAACAACACTATGAAGCCTATTTATTTCGATTATGCCGCTTCAACGCCGATTGATTCTAAAGTAATGGCGGCAATGTCGCCGTATTTTACTAAAATTTTTGCCAACCCTAATTCGCTTCATCGTTTCGGCCAGGAGGCGTCAAGGGCGGTTTTTGTTTCACGCCAAACAATTGCTCATTCTATTGGCGCCGATTATCGGGAGATTATTTTTACCGGTTCGGCTACAGAGGCGAATAATCTCGCTTTGAGGGGCTCGGTTAAGGGAATTATGAATCAGGAATTAAGAATTAAGAAACCCAGGATCATAACAACCGCGATTGAACACGAATCGGTTTTGGAAACCTGCCGCGATCTGGAAAAAGATGGCGTAGAGGTTATTTACATTCCCGTTTCCAAAGACGGACTGATGGACTTAAAAAAATTTAAAACGGCGTTAAACGATCAGACGATATTGGTTTCTATTATTTACGCGAATAATGAAATTGGCGCAATTCAACCGATTCGGGAAATCGCTAATATTATTCGCAATTTCAAAAATTCGAAGCACGAAGCACGAAATCCGAAACAAATTCAAAATTCAAAATCAAAAACAGTTTCGAATTTCGATATTCGAATTTCGGATTTTGAAGCGGCTTATCCGCTTCTGCATACCGACGCCGTCCAGGCCTTTCAGTATTTGGATTGTAACGTGAATCCGCCACCTGGCGGATTGGGCGTTGATTTAATGACGCTCTCGGCTCACAAAATCTATGGCCCCAAGGGAATAGGCGCGCTCTATGTGAGAAATTCAAAGCACGAAGCACGAAATCCGAAACAAGTTCAAAGTTCAAAATTCAAAAACGTTTCGAATTTCGATACTCGAATTTCGGATTTACAATTAGTTAAACCAATTATGACCGGTGGCGATCAGGAAAACGGCTTACGCTCCGGTACGGAAAACGTTCCGTATATTGTCGGTTTTGCCAAAGCGGTAGAGCTTGCCGACGAGGCGAGAAAGTCCGAATCGGCCAGAATGGAAAAATTACGAAACTATTTTTGGCAGTTGCTTCAAAAAACTCTAGGTTCAAAATCGGTTGCGCTGAATGGATCGTTGCGAAATCGCTTGCCGAATAATCTCAACATTTATTTTTCCGGACGAAAGGCGCAAGAATTACTGATTAAGTTTGATTTAGTTGGAGGAGTGGCCGTTTCACCCGGCGCCGCTTGCGCCACAAGAGTGAATAAAGCGTCTTATGTATTGGAAGCGCTGGGTTTTACGCCGGCGCGCGCTTCGGGAAGTTTGCGTTTTAGTTTTGGCCGTCCGACTACGAATAAAGAAATTGACTCGGCGATTGCCAGCATTAAAAAGTGCTTGAAAAACCGTTAATTTCGTGTTAATCTGTCAGTAGAAAATGCCTAATTTCAACCGTTTCACAATCAGGGCGCAAGAAGCGATCCAAAACGCTCAAGAACTTGCCGCCCAGCGAAATCACGGTGAATTTAAAATTATTCACCTTCTTTTTGCTTTAATCGGCGACGAGCAATCGTTGGTTCGTCCCATGCTAGTCAAAGCTGGCGTCAATTTAGACGTTTTATACAGAGAGATTGAGGAAGAGTTGAAAAAAATGCCTAAAATTTTCACGACTTCTTCCAATATCGGCCAGCTTTATCTTTCGCCGGAGTTAATGCAGGTTTTGGATAAGGCCGGCAAAATCGCCATTTCTCAAAAAGATGAGTATATTTCCTGCGAGCACTTGCTTCTCGGTATTTTAGAATTCAATTCCTCGGCGCAAAAAATATTGGAAAAATTCGGACTGAAACGCGATATGGCCTTTCGGGCATTGGCGCAATTGCGCGGCTCTGCGCGGGTAACCGATGAAAGCCCGGAGAGTAAATTTCAAGTTTTGGAAAAATACGCCATCAATCTTACTGATCGGGCGCGCGAAGGTAAGCTGGATCCGGTTATCGGCCGCAGTGAAGAACTACATCGTTTGATTCAGGTCTTGAGCCGTCGCACCAAAAACAACCCGGTTTTAATCGGAGAACCCGGCGTGGGCAAAACCGCAATCGTTGAGGGATTGGCTCAAAGAATTATTTCCGGCGACGTCCCCGAAACATTAAAAGATAAAGAAATAATCATGCTGGATCTCGGTTCGTTGATTGCTGGCACTAAATTTCGCGGCGAGTTCGAAGATCGTCTTAAGGCTTTTGTAAAAGAAATTCAAAATGCCGCGGGTCGTCTGATTTTATTTATTGATGAAATTCATATGATTGTCGGCGCTGGCGCCGCCGAGGGTGCCATTGACGCCTCCAATCTTCTCAAGCCGCCATTGGCTCGCGGCGAACTCCACGCCATCGGCGCCACCACTACCCGGGAATACCAGCGTCATATAGAAAAAGACGCGGCTTTGGAGCGCCGTTTTCAGCCTATTATGGTTGAGGAGCCCAGCGTAGAGGACGCGGTTCTAATTCTGCGCGGACTTAAAGAAAAATATGAAATGCACCACGGTTTGCGCATTAGCGACGAAGCGATTATTACCGCCGTAAATCTTTCGGCACGCTATATCAGCGATCGTTTTCTTCCCGATAAGGCCGTAGATTTAATTGATGAGGCGGCGGCGGCTCGTCGTTTGGAAACGGAGAGTTTGCCAACAGAAATAGATAAAGCACGCCGTGAAATTACTCGCAACGAAATAGAGCGTTCCGCGATCGGCAGGGATTCTTCGCCCGGCAACAAAGCGCGTCTTAAAGTTCTTAAAGATTCAATTGAAAAACTTAAAGCAAAAGACGAGGATTTGTCCGCTTCTTGGCGTGGAGAAAAACTTGCCTTGGAAAATCTGCACAATCTTCGTAAAAAAATAGACGACCTCAAACGCCAGGCGGAAGTAGCCGAACGGGAAGGAAATTTGGAAGGAGTGGCAAAAATAATTTACGGCACTTTGCCGCAAGCCGAGAAAGATTACAAAAACTTCGAGAAAAAAAATGCCAAGTCGGGCGGTTTCATCAAAGAGTCGGTGGATCCCGAAGATATTGCGGCGGTGGTTTCCCGTTGGACGGGCATTCCAGTCAGCCGAATGTTGGAGTCCGAAGTAAAAAAGCTAACCCGGATTGAAGAAACGCTTGGGCAGAGAGTAATCGGCCAAAGTGAAGCCACAGGCGCGGTCGCTAATTCGTTGCGGCGAGCCAGGGCCGGCCTTGCGGATGAGAATCGGCCGCTTGGTTCGTTTATGTTTTTGGGTCCGACCGGCGTAGGTAAAACAGAATTGGCTCGTACGTTGGCGGAGTTTATGTTCAATGACGAAAAGGCAATTGTCCGTATTGATATGTCCGAATATATGGAAAAACATTCTGTCGCTCGGCTGATTGGTTCGCCGCCGGGCTATGTCGGTTTTGAAGACGGCGGCCAACTGACCGAAATTATCAGGCATCGTCCTTATAGTTTGATTTTATTTGATGAAATCGAAAAAGCCCATCCCGAAGTGTTTAATATCTTGCTGCAGATTTTGGACAACGGCAGGCTGACCGACGGCAAGGGTAAATTGGTCAACTTCAGAAACGCCATTATTATTATGACTTCCAACGTTGGCAGCCAGTATTTCAAAGAAATGTCCAAACTGGGATTTGTTTCTGACGACAATCAAATGGAAGCCAGAGAAGCTGATTTGAAAGAAAGAATCATGGAATCCTTGAAGCGTACCTTTAAGCCGGAATTTTTGAACCGGGTAGATGAAATCGTCGTGTTTAATACGCTTCGCAAAAAAGAAATAGAAAAAATTGTTGATTTGCAACTTGACTTGGTCAAGGAGAAGTTAAAGGGGCGCAATATTAAAATCAATATTGATCCGGCAGCCAAGAAATACATTGTAGATAATGGTTTTGACCCCGAATATGGCGCCAGGCCGATCCGGCGCTTGATTCAAAAAGCCATTTTAGACAAATTGGCTGATAAAATTATAGGCGGCGATATAAAAGATGGTGACAAAGTTAAAATCAGTTTTGAAAAGTCCTCAATTACTGTTAGCTCTTAAAGCCGTCGCGTTTGGCGCCGGTTTGAGCTTTTTGCCGGCGGTGCTTTTTGTGTTGTTGGCCGTTTTGCTTTACGCGATCCCGCTTTTTAGGACCATCGAACTTATCCGCCCGTTATCGGTTCTTCTGATTGTTTCTTTACTTGCTTTGCAAACCGTGAACAGATGGGATTATTCCCTGTTTTTGATTATATATTTCGCGTTCTTGTTTTATCTGATTTTAGGCATCAAGGACCTTGTCGTGATAAAACGAGCCGGCTGGCACCGGTTTTTAAATTTGGCGTTAGTGCATATGTCCCTGCTTTTGTTTTTTTACTACAATCAGGAATTTTTCTTAATTAAGCTCTTGGTTGTTTTCTGCGCGTTCCTATTTTTATTAAAAGAGTCGTTTAAAAATCGTTTAACGGCTTGGCTACTCGCTTTTTTGATGGCGCAAAGCATTTGGGTGATTGGTCTTTTACCGATTGGTTTTGTAAACGCCGCCAATCTTGGACTGCTCGCCTATTTTATTATTTTGGATTTAGCCGAATATCAACTTTCCGGTCATCTTCCCCGCCGGCGAATTTTAATTGACGTGACTATTTTTGTTTTATTGGCTCTTTTGATTTTCGCTACTTCCCGTTGGGGTCTTTAATTTTTGTCGAGATATTGCCGGAATGCCTTGCCTAGCTTTTTATGGCGGAGACCGAAATAAGTCTGGGCCTGCAGAAGCCCGATCATAGAACCGGCGTCAAACCTTTTTCCCTTAAAGCGCCACCCGTAAACCAAGCCGCCTACATATATATAGTGCTTTAACGCGTCGGCAATGCCGATTTCACGGCCCCGATAAGGGTAAAGCTTACCCAGCTCATCTAAGATAGCGGGCGTCAGCACGTACCTTCCTATAATAGTAAGGTTTGACGGCGCTTCAGATGGTCTCGGCTTTTCTACCACATCGGTAATCGGTATTAGGGTCTTGCCCGCTGCCGATTTTGGATATGCCACTACCCCGTAGCGTGAAACTATTTTTTTAGGAACCGATTCCAATACTAAGGTAGGAGAGCCGGTTTTTCTAAATAAGTCGAGCAACGTTTTCATAGGAGGCCTTTTCTCTACTAATAAATCATCGCTGAAACAGACTAGAAACGGCTTACCTTTCAAGTATTTTCTGGCGGCAAATATCGCGTCGCCGTTGCCCCATGGATTTTTTTGGATGGCAAAATTAATTTTTATCTTAAGCTTTTTCCATTCCGGATCGGTTTTGAGAAAATCAAGGTATTTTTTAAATTCCGGTTGATTGGGTTGGGCGACGATTATAATATGGCGAATTCCCGCCGCCACAATTTCGTCTATAACATAGTGAATCATTGGCCGATCAACAATGCCGATCATTGCTTTCGGTTGATGAAGCGTTAGCGGCATTACCCGGGTTCCTAAACCGGCAACCGGCAATACGGCAATTGTAACGGGATTGACTTTCATATACTGGTAGTTTAAATTAATTCTTAATGTTTGTTAATCAGAAGGTTCAGGAAATTAGTTATGCATTAATTAGAGTTGCCGCGTACATTCGCCGGCAAGATTTGCGGCAAAGAATTGAGCGAATGGCTTTTCAGCTCCTGGAAGATGTGGCCGGGCAAAGTTTTGAAAGCGCGCTTAGGACCTCCGCTAGCTTAGAGCTTTTAATAAACCTGGGTAAAAACATATACGAAATAGAACCGGTGAACGCCAAGATCATCACCGGAGAGGTGGAGACGCTGAATGCGGCAATGCGGCAATTAGTTGGTTTAGGAGAAATGCCGAATTTTGGCGAAATGTTTTCCAAACCGCCAGCGGTCATTTCTAGCGATAGTTGGTCCGGCAATGATTCGGCAACCGCAAATGTTGGGCAGGCAAACTCCTCTCAGACTCGGCAAGATAATGCGGCAGAAACCGGCAACGGTAATAACGGTATTAATGGCACAATTCGGCAATCGGCAATTTTAGAAAAAATTCGGCAAACGGATAATCGGCAAACCCAACTTAAGGACCTACTTGCCGCATTCCCTGAAGTAAGCGAAAGGACTATGCGCTATGACTTACAGAGGCTATGCAACCAGGGTATTTTAGAGCGGATAGGCAGTGGCGGCCCTGGAAGCTATTACGCTCTTAAGGCGTAATAAGGAAGCTAGGCGTAATAAAAAATAACCTACCTCGTTATAAACTATGTAGTGACTTCGGGTGAGGCTGAGTCATGAGATTAGTTTATATTCAGCCCTCCCCTAGTATTGGGAGAGTTTTTTTATCCCTCACGATATAAAAGACCCCCCTCACTATCGAACATAGAAATCAAGGTTGGCTTTCTGTCTAGGTCGATTCTCTATCACACGAGTGTAAGAGAATGATGGGGGCAATTAATTAAAATTACTAAGTAAACAATAAAAATAAACATTACAAAATTTATGGGAAAAATAACAAAGAAAATCACTTCGGTTTTGCTTTCAGCAACGACCGTTGTATGGCTTTCTGGTGCCGCTACGTTGGTCCCGGTTGTCGCTAACGCGCAATCAACGACCGATTTGCAGACCCAGATCAATGCCTTGTTAGCCCAGATCGCTGCCCTGCAAGCCCAATTGGGTTCAGCTGGTGGCTCTTCAACCGCATGCACTTTCTCTAACGACCTCACCGTTGGTGTAAAAGGCAGCGCAGTTAAGTGCTTACAGCAGTACCTCAACGGAGCTGGCGGATCTAAAATTGCAGCGAGTGGAGTCGGTTCAGCGGGAAGTGAAACCGAATATTTCGGTTCATTGACTGCCGCAGCCGTTGCTAAATGGCAAGCCGCAAATGGAGTTTCTCCAGCAGCCGGTTATTTCGGCGCGAAATCTCGCGCAAAATATTCCGTGCTTGCCGCAGGATCTTCTCCAGCGCCAGTTCCAGGCCCCGTAGTTGGCGGTTCTGGATTAACTATCTCATTGGCGTCTGATCAACCATCTTCCGGCCTATTCGGCGAATCTTTCGCCAGCCGAGCTTTCACGAAATTAAAATTCACAGCATCATCTGACGGTGATGTCACTGTTAAAGCTTTAATTGTTGAAAGAACGGGACAAGGCTCCGATGCCGCTTTCAATGGAGTAATTCCTTTGGACGACAACGGAATCCGCTTTGGTACAGCTAAGACTTTCAGCTCTGACCATCGCCTTCGACTTACTGAAAAGTTTGTCGTGAAGGCTGGACAGACGAGAACTATCACCATCGCTGGTGATTCCGATAACAACCAAGACGCCTACAATGGCCAGTTGGTTGCTTTGAGCTTAGTTGGCGCTGAAGTAGAAGGAAGCGCGGCGATTAATGCCGCTTATCCTTTGGTTGGCGCGACTCACACCGTAAACAGCACGTTGGCTATCGGTTCATTGACTCTTGCTAAAGGATCATATGACCCAGGTTCCGGTTTAACACAAGAAATTGGCACCACAGGTTATATCTTCAGCGGCTTGAGACTGACCGCGGGTACTAACGAAAATGTTTTAGTGAAGTCCGTTCAGTTCAACCAATCCGGTTCAGCTAGCGTTACTGACCTTGCTAACGTTAAAGTTATCTTGGATGGCACAACTTATGACACCACTGTCAGCTCTGATGGTAAATATTTCACCGCCAATTTTGGCGCTGGCCTTCAGATCGACAAGGGTTTAAACAAAGAGTTGTACATTAAGGGTGACATTACTGGCGGTTCAGCACGCACAGTTGACTTTGATCTATATCGCTATGCCGATTTACAGGTTAAGGGTCTGACTTATGGCTATGACTTATTGCCGTCCGCGACTGAACTTACTGCCGACAACGATGATGACAGTGAGTTCCAAGACGCGGAACCTCGTTATGATGCCACTCAGGTCTTTATCAATGCCGGCACGATCACTGCTCAAAACGCTCCGTCCGTTGGTGCTCAAAACATCGCCGTTAACCTTTCCAACCAGCCGTTAGGCGGTTTGTTAGTTGATGTTAAGGGTGAAGATATCACTGTTGCTTCTATGAACTTTGATATGAGCATCGTTAAAACTGCCGGCGCTTCAGTTGACACAGACGACATCACCAACATTACTTTGGTCCGTGAAGACGGCGTAGTAGTGGCTGGTCCGGTTGACGGCGTTGCCGCTACCGCTAATGTCGTCCGGTTCACCGACACAGTAACCTTCAAACCAGGCAGAACGATTTACACCCTGAAAGGTAAAATTGGAACGGACGTATTAAGCAATCACACGATCACTGCTTCCACTACTCCGAGTACCGATTGGGCCACTGTTCGCGGTGTAACCTCTGGAGTAACTATTACTCCGAGCCCTGCCAGCGCGGTAACAATGAGCACAATGACTGCCAAAGCAGCTGCTTTGACTGTCAGCTTGACTCCTGAAACCCAAAACAATGCCAGCACGACCGGTCAAACGGTTGTCGCGGGCGTCAGTAATTATTGGTTTACAACCTACGTGTTGGATGCCAGCGGCTCTGGCGAAGACATTAGGGTTAACAGCCTTAAATTAGTACTGACAGCCAGTTCATCTAATACGGCTGATGACCTGACTAATTGCCAATTGTACAAAGGCGCTACCGTTCTAAACACCGGCAGCAACATTGTTAATCCTTCCAATAGCGATGCGGCTGGAGGAGTTGAAAAGACATTCAGCTTAGATTCCAGCTTAATAATCGCTAAAGGAACGATTATGCAGTTGGATATGAAGTGCAATATCGTTTCCGGCGCTAACGGAAGCGGCACTTGGCAATTTGGCGTAACCGATGTGGACGCTTCGCTCAACGCAACGGGCGTAACATCCGGCCAGACTGTTGACGGCTCTGATTCTATTTCCGGAACGGATGCTGGACGAAGTATTGCGGTTGTTAGCAGCGGCACACTTGCCTATGCTACTGATCCTTCAAGCCCGTCTCTAAAATGGGCGCAAGCGGGATCTGCCGACAATACATTGGCCGTATTCAGGTTCAATGCTACAAACGAAGACATTCGCATTGACAAAATCGGTCTCCAAATGGCTACCTCGACACTTTCGTCAGCCACGATGGCTTCAAACAGCCCATCCGATGTTTCTAAGGTCACTGTTTGGGATGGTTCTACGAAAGTAGGTGAAGCGGTGTTCTCATCGACTGATTACGCTACCGCTACTCTGAATCTTTCTAGCGCCGTTATTGTGGCGAAAAACAGTCAGAAATTATTGACTGTTAAGGCTGATATCGCTGGTATTTATATCAGCGGCCCAGCGCGCCCAGGCCACTTGGTCTTGGTTAACTACGATGCCAGCAGTTCCAGTAACTGCGCCGGCGGCGTTAACACAAGCTGCCAGAGAGGCGCTGTAGGCGTTGGTATGTCATCCGGTGTGGCGGTTGGTTCGGGCGGATCTGATTCCGCGACCAATGGCGCTCGCATCGCTAGAGCAGTTCCGACTGTTACCAAACTAGCTTTGGCCAGCCAGAAGTTCAGCAATACGACAGGCAATGCTTTGTACAAGTTTAAAGTTAGCGCCCCAGCAGGCACTAACGGCGTAGGCTTGTATAAGTTTGGCTTCAATATTGCCACGAACACTTCCAGCGTTGTTGAATTGCCTGACTCTGTAGATGGCGGTGTCGTAGATCCGACGTTTAACAACGACTTCATGGTTACCAACCTCAAGCTCTATTGCTACTCCGATTCTAGCTTTAGTCAGCCTTCTTGTGGTTCTTGGGACAATTCAGGTCTTTTGAACGCGGGTGGGTTTGGTATTATGACTGGCAACGCGGGGGATATTGCTCCGACGGCAACGTCAACCGATAATGCTGATATAGTCAACCAAGCCGATCCGGATATGGACTTTGACGTCTTCTTCAACCCGACCGACAGTGCGCAGGGTTCAACACAGGAAGCCATTAGGGTTCCCGCTGGTGAAACTCGCTACTTCGTTCTGAAAGGTGATGTTACCGGCGCTTCTTCTACGCCTTCTATCGCGGTGAAGATGAACGGTGATGCTACTTTGGCGGGTCTGAATGACATCGCTAGCGATGACGTTGATGGCGATCCTCTGGATTACACTAGTCAAGGTGATAACTGGAATACCGGTCGCTACGTCTTTGCCACAACCGCTTCCAACGTGGATGCGTGGGATGACGATCAATTCATTTGGTCCGGTAATTCCACAAACACCACGCAGGATGTGGCTGACTACGACTGGATGAACGGTTTCATGATTCCGGGATTGTCCAACTCTGATGTTGGCGACACCGAAACTCTGACGCTATAATAAAGTTTCTTGAGGACTTTATTACAGTAGAAACTTTCCGCCCCGACTCTATGTCGGGGCGGATTGTTTTTATGAAAAATTCGCTGTATTATAAACGGGATGAAAAAACCCCTAATTTTTATTATCCCCTTGGCATTATTAATAATCGGCGTCGTAGTTTGGTTTTCCTTAAAAACAAAAGAAGTGCAGATAGGCGACTACCGCGGCGAGCCGATAGAAGAAATCGGCAATGATCCCGCTATCAAAAATTTCCCGCCAGAAGCAATTGAGAAAAACAAAAATCGGCTTCACGAACTGGCCGTTCAGCTCAAAACAGATCCGAAAAATTGGAATTTCTGGATGGAGATTGGGCAATTAAAGAAATTTTTTAATAACTACAATGGTGCGGTTGCCGTTTACGAGTACGCAAAAACTATAAATCCGGAAGAGCCGTTGGTATATTACAATCTTGCCAATCTTTACGGTTCTTATTTGCGCGATTATCCCAAGGCCGAAGAATATTATTTGAAGGCGCTCGATTATGGACCGAGCGATGAATATATCTATCTCGGTTTGGCGGAGTTTTATCGGGATTTTTACACGGCTAAATCCGACCTTACTGACGACGTTTTGTTGCAAGGATTGAAAGAAATTCCCAATAATCCTAATCTTATTATTCAGCTGGCGTATTATTATAAGTCTGTTTATGGCGAGTCGCGTCAAACCGCCGACAAGGAAAACGCGATAAAATACTTTTCCCAGCTAATAAGCATTCCGGACATCAATGCGGATCAAAAACAGGCTTTTCGTGAAGAAATTAAAGCGCTAAGCGCAAATTAAAACTATATTTTGCATAGCCGAGTTCTATACTATAGTGAGCTCACCGAACTATTTATAGCGAGTCACACCGAACTATTTATGGTGAGTCGCATCGAACCATGAAACATGCAAAAGATTCTTTTTGTAATTACTAAAGACGACATTGGCGGCGCTCAAAAGTACGTGCGTGAATTGGCGGAAGGTTTAGACCCATTGAAATTTCAGGCCGGTATACTGACTGGCGGTGAAAAAGGCGTCCGGTTTCTCTCTAATTCAATCCACCCGCATTTTTTATTTATTAACGATATTCTGGCTCTTATAGAGTTTGTTTTGATTTTTCGCCGCGAAAAGCCGGACATTGTGCATTTGAATAGTTCCAAGGCCGGAGTCATCGGCTCAATCGCGGCAAAACTTGCCGGAGTGCCCCGAGTGATTTTTACCGCGCATGGCTGGGTTTTTAATCCCGACAATAAATTAAGTTGGCTGCGGAAGCGTTTTTATATTTTGCTTCACAAGATAGCGGCTCGTTTTCAAGACTCTATAATTTCAGTTTCCGATTATGATTTTCAATTGGCGGTGCGGTATAATATCGCCCCCAGAGAGAAATTAGTAACTATATATAACGGCATCGCGCCTATTAATTTTATGGGGAAAATGGAGGCTCGCCGCATTTTGGGAAAATTAACTTGTGCGCAAATTGACGATAAAAAAACTTGGATCGGCTCTATCGGTCGCCTTGTAGCGGAAAAAGATTACGAAACTCTTTTGGAGGCGGCGGCGTTGCTTCCCAACGCGCTTTTTATTGTTATCGGTTCCGGTTACGAACTGCCAAAACTGAAAGCCAAAATTAAAAAACTTAGTTTGGAGAACCGCTGCTTAATCGTGGAACAACTGGCTCCGGCTGCGCCGTATCTTAAGGCGTTTGATATTTTTCTTTTGACCTCCATTAAAGAAGGGCTTCCCTACACGATGCTGGAGGCTATGGCCGCCGAGGTGCCGCTTGTCGTAACCCGAATCGGGGGGATGACCGAAATCGTCCAAAATCGCGGATTGGTAATGCCGCCTCGCGAGCCGGAAGAAATTGCCCGGGCTATCAAATATTATTTAGAGAATCCCGAAGAAGCAAAAAAGTTTGCCGTGGTCGCGAAGCAATTCTTGAACGAAAAACTTACGCTTTCAAGAATGGTCCAAGAAACGGAAAAGATTTATGAGTCCCGTTAAAGATATTCAAAGAATAGCTATTTTTAGTCTTGCCTACTCCCCTTTTATCGGGGGAGCGGAAGTGGCGGTTAAAGAAATAAGCGATCGGATTCCCGGGCAAGATTTTTTTATTTTAACTAATCGGTTTGACCGATCTTGGCCATCCCATGAACGATTGGGAAATTGCGAAATATTCCGGGTCGGCCGAGGAAGCAGTTCCAAAAATTATTACGGACGTTTCTTGGAAAAATTTTTTTATGTTTTCAGAGTTTGGTGGAAAGCGGAAAAGTTGCATAAAGAAAAACCTCTTGAGGTGATTTGGGCGGTTATGGCCGCCTACAGCGGCATCGCTGCTCTGCTATTCAAATTACGGCATCCGTCCGTGCCGTTTCTTTTAACCCTGCAAGAAGGCGATTCCGAGGGCCATATTTTAAAGCGGGTCGGAATTTTTTATCCGCTCTGGCGTTTGATTTTCAAAAAAGCGGACCATATTCAGGCCATCAGTAATTATTTGGCGGAGTTCGCACGGAGGCATGGAGCGAACTGTCCGATTGAAGTGGTGCCGAATGGCGTTGACTTGACGAGAATTAAGAATAAAGAATTAAGAATTAAGAATGAATCAAAAAACGAAAAAGTTATAATCACCACCTCTCGTTTAGTGCATAAAAACGGAATAGATACTCTGATTCAGGCCGTTGCTCTATTAAAACCCTTAATTCACAATTCACAATTCATAATTCAAATTCTTGGCAGCGGTCCCGAGGAAGCAAATTTGAAAAAACTGGCTAAAGATTTGGGAGTTGAAAATGAAATTGAATTTCTGGGTCATATTGAGCCGGAAAAAATTCCCGCGTACCTTGCTCAAGCGGATATTTTCGTTCGCCCATCGCGTTCCGAAGGATTGGGCAATTCATTTTTAGAAGCAATGGCGGCCGGCTTGCCTGTAATCGGCACTTCCGTTGGGGGTATTCCCGATTTTTTGAAAGACGGCGAAACGGGTCTTTTCACGAAAGTTGATGACCCGCAAGATTTAGTGGAAAAAATCAGCGTTTTAGCGAATGACGAAAAATTACGATTGCGAATAGCTCAAAACGGTCAAAAATTAGTTAGAGAAAATTATTCCTGGGACAATATTTCCAAAAAAATAGACGCTATTTTCCAAAAATTGAAAATTGAAAATTTAAAATTCCTGCCTGCCGGTAGGCATGGGAAAATTTTGATCGCAACCGGTATATATCCTCCGGATATCGGCGGGCCGGCAACCTACACCGTTTTGATGGAGCAAGAACTGCCGAAACGCGGCTTTATGGTTAGCGTTTTGCCGTTCACTAAATTTAGAACCAAGCCAAAAATCATTCGCCACCTGTCTTATTTGTGGAAGTGCTGGCGGATGACTAAAGATTGTGATTTTATGTACGCTCAAGACCCGGTAAGCGTCGGCCTGCCCGTGCTTATCGCGGCCCGTCTGCGTCGTAAGAAATTTTTTATTCGCGTGGCTGGTGATTATGCTTGGGAGCAATCCGTTCAAAGATTCGGCGTAAAGGACACGATTGATGATTTTCAGAAAAAGAAATACGGCTGGCGAATAGAATTACTGCGGAAAATTCAAAGATTTGTTGTTGGAAAAGCCGATTTGGTGATTACTCCCAGTAAATACTTCCAGAAATTAGTTGGCGGCTGGATTAAAAATCCGGAGAAAGTTAAGGCTATCTACAACGGTATTCCACTAGAGAATTGGAAATTGGAAATTGGAAATTGGAAATTCCAGCCGAAAACAATTCTTTCGGCTGGCAGATTGGTTCCGTGGAAGGGTTTTGATGTTTTGATTGACGTTATGAAAGATCTGCCGGATTGGAAGCTGATTATTGTCGGCGACGGGCCGGAGCGCGAGAGCCTTGAATTACGAATTAAGAATTATGAATTAGGGGAACGAGTTTTATTGATTGGCTCTTTGCCTAGAGAGCAATTGTTGGAATATTTAGAAAAATCATCAATCTTTGTGCTAAACACAGCTTTTGAGAGTTTTTCTTTCCAGGTTGTAGAAGCGATGAATGCCGGCGTTCCGGTAATCACGACCAATATTGGCAATTTGGCGGAAATTATTGAGGACGGTAAAGAGGGAATTTTAGTTGAGCCGAATAATCGGCAACAAATTTTGGCGGCAATCAAAAAAATTTCGGAGAATGATGAATTTCGGAAAATGATCGTGAAAAACGCTCAAGAAAAATCCCAACAGTTCTCAATAGACCGAACCGTTGATAACTTGGTAAGCTTAATTAATCAAGATGCGATTCAAAAATAATGCAGGTTAATAAAGAGCATTACTTTCAGAAGGATTACGACAGCCTAAACCGCTTTATTTCGTATTTCTATCAGGCTGATTTGACGCAAGAAGTTGCGCGAGCTAACGATGCCAATTTCAAGATTTTGGAAGTGGGAAAGGGCAACGGTTTTTTTTCTGATTATCTTAAGAAGCTTGGATACAACGTAACCACTTGCGATTTTGATAAAAATCTCGCTCCGGATGTCGTGGCCGATGTCCGTTCTTTGCCGCTTAAGAATAATAGTTTTGACGTGGTAACCGCTTTTGAGGTTTTGGAGCACATACCATTTGAAGATTTCCCCAAAGCCCTTTTGGAGTTTCAAAGAGTTGCTTCACGCCACGTCATTATCTCCGTGCCTTATAAATCTACGTTTTTTGAATTTGTTTTTCGCTTTCCGGGCGTTCGTACTTTGTTTAAAAAGCCATTTCTTAGCGTTTTATTGCGCTTGCCCATGAAGTTTGGCGGTATTAAAGTCTCCGGCCAGCATTACTGGGAAATAGACGCTTCTAAATACTCATTACGGAAAGTGCGGAAAATCTTGAGCGACAATTTTAGGATTGTTAAGGAATTAAGCCCGGTTTTAAATCCTTACCATTATTTTTTTGTGCTGGAAAAACGACAATGAAGGTATTAATGCTTTCCGTTGACGGAAAGATTTTTGAAGAAAACTCGGCAGTGCGCCAGAGAATGGCGGAATATAGCAGTCTTGTTGATGAACTGCATATAGTTGTCTTTACAAGACGAAATTTCCAATTTCCAATTTCCAATTTTCAAACAAGCGCCAAATTACAAATTGCCAAAAATGTTTTTGCTTATCCGACAAACACAAAATTTAAGCCACTTTATTTTTTTGATGCCTATAAAATTTGTAAATCCATAATCGAAAATTTAAAATTGAAAATTGAGAATTGTATTATAACTACCCAGGATCCATTTGAAACTGGCCTAGTCGGTTATTGGCTTAAGAAAAAATTTAAAATCCCCCTCCAAATACAAATCCACACCGATTTTTTAAGTCCATATTTTTGGCGCGAATCATTGAAAAACAAACTTCGCGTTCTGCTGGCAAAACGGCTCATCAAAAAGGCCGATTGTCTTCGCGTCGTTTCCGAGCGGATAAAAGAATCGCTCGAATCAAGAATAAAGAATAAAGAATCACGGATTACTGTTTTGCCGATTTTTGTTGATGTGGAAAAAATACGAAACGCACCCGTTAGAAATGACTTACATAAAAAATATCCCAACCACGATTTTATAATTTTGATGGCTTCACGATTGACGAAGGAGAAAAACATTGACTTGGCTATAGGGGCTTTCGCCAGAATTAAGAATCAGGGGTCGGGAATCATGGCCCCTTTATTGCTTATAGTGGGGAATGGGCCGGAGCGTGAAAATCTTGAATCAAGAATCAAGAATTATGAATTAGGGGATAGTATTAGAATTGAGAGCTGGACCGACGATTTGATTTCTTATTATAAGACGGCCGATTTATTTTTGAGTACTTCCAATTATGAGGGTTATGGGATGGGAGTGGTTGAGGCGGCGACCGCCGGCTTGCCCGTAATTATGACCGATGTCGGCGTGGCTATTGGGAAGACCGTACCGGTGGGAGATCGTAAGGCGCTATCATATACGATAGCGGAGATGATAAAAAACCCCGATCAGCGCGCAAAAGTTATAAATACACAGGAAAAATTTTTCCAGAGTTGGCCTACCAAACAGGAGTACTTGGATAGAATTAAAATCTCATGGCAATAGAAACGCAGATTATTATTGTAGTTAATTATTTTTATTGTTAGTATCTCAAAAATGGAGTATTACACACCCGAAGAAATGAAGACGAAAACAAACGCAATAAAAAAGGGATTTGCCGCGCAAGCCAGCGTTAGGCCATTGCCCCTGAAAGGAAAGTGCGTGGATATATTTTGTCGTAGTCTTAAAAACAAAGATTCAAAAATTTTAGATTTCGGAACGGGGTCCGGGGGGTTTCTAAAGGAATTAAGCTCAATTGGATATACACAACTTTATGGCTGCGATATTGGTAATTTTATGGCAGGTGATATACGGTCAGTTTTAAATGATTTTCGGGTATTTGATGGAAATTCAGAAAACTTTCCCTGGAAAAGCGGGAGTTTCGATGCCGTAACGGCATGGGAAGTGTTTGAGCATCTTGAAAACCCTCATCACGCCATGCGTGAAATATGGCGAATACTAAAACCGGGCGGCCAACTATTCGTTTCTATGCCTAACGTTTTTCATATAGTTTCCCGGTTAGTGTTCTTAAAACGCGGTCTTTTCCCAAAGTGGAACGAAACAAATAATCATATTAGTGTTTTCCCTCACGGTATTTTTGAAAAAACTTTTTTACGATATTTTGACTTAAAGGAAGAGGGGTATGCGCATGCCGCTATTGCTTTGCCAGGGCTACATAGAATTAGCAGGTGTCTCCCCGAAAATAAATGGTTTGGAACTTGGGTTTATTATGTTTTAAAAAAATTAGAACAGCCGCATAAACAATAAAATCTCTAGATGCGTTTACTATTCATTACCCAAAAAATAGATAAAGATGATGACATCCTCGGCGTGTATCATCGGTGGATTGAGGAACTGGCAAAACGCGTTGAGAAAATCTCGGTAATTTGTCTTTATCGCGGCAGGGTGGAATTACCCGACAATGTCCGTGTCTATTCTCTAGGAAAAGAAAAATTAGAAATTCGAAATTGGAAATTGAAAATTATTAAAAAATTAATTTACGCAATTAATTTTTTAAAGTACATTTGGCGTCTTAGAAAAGATTACGATAGGGTGTTGGTGCATATGAATCCGGAATATATGATTTTGGGGGCAAAATTATGGAAGCTACTCGGTAAAAAAATATTTTTCTGGTATAACCACCCGATGGGCGGTTTGCGAGCGCGCGTTGCCATCGCGCTTGCCGATAAGGTTTTACACACTTCTCCTTTCGCGTTCGCCGCTCGTTTCAAAAAAGCGAAACAAATGCCGGTTGGCATTGACGCCAACCTTTTTCGCAAATTGCCGGCGATTCAAAAACTTCCCAAGTCAATCTTGTATCTTGGCCGACTTTCCCCGATTAAATTTATTGAAGTGCTTATTGATGCCGCATTAATGCTGGATACTCAAGTCGTTGATTTTAGGCTAACTATTGCCGGCGAACCGAGCAAGGACAGCGAAGTTGCTTACGCCGCCTCTTTAAAAACGCGCGCCGAACCGCTCGTTAAAAAAGGCAAAATAGTTTTCCGAAACGCGGTACCTAATCATAAAGCGTCGGAACTTTATAATAGCCATGAAATTTGCGTCAATATGACACCAACTGGCTCATTTGATAAAACAATTATAGAAGCGATGGCCTGCGAGATGTTGGTAGTTGCGTCTAACAAGGCCGTTGCCGATATTTTGCCCGAACCGCTGCGGTTTCAAGAAAAGGACGCGAAAGATTTAGCCCGGGCACTTGGCGTCGCTTTGGCTATGTCAAATCAAGAAAAGCAACAAATGGGAGCGCGTTTGCGAGAATACGTTTTGGGCCGCCACGACCTCAACACGCTTATAGAGAAACTCGTGGGGGCGTTAAAATAGTTATAGTACATACCATATGAAAAAGGATATAAAAGTTCTCGGCATTATACCGGCTCGCGGCGGGTCAACCAGTATTAAATTAAAAAACATTGCCAATGTTGCCGGAAAACCACTTATTGATTACACAATCCGCGCGGCGAAAAAATCAAAGCTTCTAGACGCCTTTATTGTTTCTACCGATAGTCCGAAAATTGCTGAAATAGCGAAACAATGCGGCGCTGACGTGCCGTTCTTGCGTCCAAAACACACTGCTCGAAAATTCTCCGCGGAAGTTGAATATCAACAACACGCGCTAAATTGGTTGGAAAAACATCGCGGCTGGCGGCCGGAACTCGTCGTTATTTTACGCCCTACGTCGCCTTTTCGCCCCGGCGATCTTATCGATAAAGTTATTAAATTTACTAAAAATAGTTCGTATAGTTTGGTTAGGACGGTTTCGCAGGCACCCGCTCATCCGTATCGTACATGGACAATGAAAGGGAAGACTGCCGAATTGATGGCGCTTTTACCGGATTTTGTTCCCGCGGCTCATTTTAAGAAATGGGGTAATGACGTTCCCCGGCAAAAATTACCTAAAGTTTACTGGGCCAACGGAGCGGTGGATGTGACTTGGACTAAAAATATAAAGCGTGGCACTAAGGCAGTTTTTGCCGGTCCTATAGGTGGCGTTATTATCAATCCTTCGATAGTTGTTGATATTGATGAGCCGAAAGATTTGGTAAAAATGGAGCAGTTGTTAAAAGAGCAGAAAGAAATCTGATGATATTAGACCCGAAAGATCAGAAAAAATCTCTTGTTGATTACGTTGTCAGGGCTGAAGTTGGCAAGCGTGTTTTTGATGGCCTCGACAAACTTTTTACTTTTGCTAATTCCTATCTGATTATCAGCGCTTTGAGTATCTTCAGCTTCGGTTTTTACCAATTAATCTTGTCGTTTGTTTCAATTTTACGCGGTTTCAGCGTGAAATTTTTTGATGGCTTAGTGGCGATTGATATGCGTCGTTACTTCAATGTCGGCAAACGGGATTTTGCGAAGAGACTATTTCTGGAAAATGTCGTTTTTAAATTAGGTATAGGTATTATCGTGACGGTAGTAGTGTTTTTAAGCGCTCATCTGATCGCCAATCTTTATGGTAAGGACATTATCCCGCTGATTAGATGGGCCAGTATCCTGCTTATAATCAACGCTGTCCAATCGCTTATGTCGATATTTTTGGATTCAATAGTTTCTTTCGCACAAAGAGGTCTTTCGGCGTTGGGGGAATTTTTGAAATTAGGCATCATGTTGTCATTTTTGACCTGGTCCGGCGAACTCACTATTTTAAACGTGATTATGGCCCATGTTCTATCAGAAGCCGTCGCCACATTAATATTCACTATAATAGTGCTTGTTAAAATCTATCCCAAGGTATTTGGAAATATTAAGGCCCACGCGGAAAATTTAATGATAAAAATGGTAAAAACCCAAGGCCCTCGAGTCTTATTGATTTTTAGTTCAAAGGAAGTGTTAAATGACGCTACGCCGTGGCTGGTAAAATTTTTCGTAGGTACGGAGGGCGTCGCTTTTTATTCATTTGCCAACACAATTATTAATTTGGCTCAAGATCTTATACCGATGACTGCCCTCGTGCCGATTTTAGCGCTAAAGGCCGATGATTTAGGGGGATTAAGTTTTATTTTTAAAAAAGTGGTTAAGTACACTATTTGGATAGGCAGCCTATTTTTGGTCGGGGCTTTTCTGGTTGTGTCGCCAGCAATTCTGATTATTTTCCCGAAATACTATCCCGCAATTCCGATATTTTTGGCTATGGCCGTCGTTCTTCCAATTTACGGAGCGGTGAAAGTAGTGTTTAAAACTTTGGGGGCTTTGCGAGAATATGGCATTCTGGCAAAACGGCTTTTTCCCGAACTGGTAATTCTTTTTGCGGGTTCGGCTATTTTTATGCCGCTAATTGGAGCGACTGGAATAGGATTAGTGTACACGATACGGTACGTGGAGCGTTTTTGGTTTCTCTATACTCGGTTAGTTAAAAAATATCCTTCGTTTAAACTAAAAGTTAGAGATTTTTTAAAATTTGACCATTTCGATAAAAATTTCCTTGCAAGAGTATTCTCCCATTTTCTAAATTTATTAAAGTTCGGCCGCGGTCGCGCGTGACACTTTTTCAAAAAATTATGCCAACTCAACAAAAAACAATATTTATAACTTCTTTTTACGGTTTTATCGGCCGCAATCTTTTGTCGTCGGGTATGCTGGATATTTTCCATCAGGAACCGAATTTACGGATTGTTATTTTCCTTCCCGCTGAAAAGAAAGAATTATACAAAAAGCTCTTTCCGTCCGATAAAATTATCGTGGAAGGTATTGGCGGTATGCGAGGAGATTCGAAACTTGATAGGCTGTTTGGTACAGTATTTGCATTTTCGTCCGACGTCCATTGCTGGCGCATGGAATTGGCTACCTTTTGGAGGAGGGGCAAATATGTGCACGCCGCCCTTTTGTGGCTGTTGTCAAAACTGGGGCATTTAAAAGCGTTTAGGCAATTAGTGCGATGGCTGGATTATACGTTTGAGCCAAAAAACCTCTACAAAGAATATTTTGAGAAATACAAACCGGACCTCGTTTTCTCAACTGACATATTTCGTGACCAGGATATTTATTTAATGAGAGAGGCGCGGTCCCGCAGAGTGTTCGTGTTGGGTATGGTGCGATCGTGGGACAACGTTAATAGTAAGGGGCTTAATCGGATTATTCCCGACAAAACAGTGGTTAACAGCCCGGTAATTAAGAATGAAGCAATAGAATATTGCGACATAAAACCCGACGATATTTATGTTGTAGGGGTTCCCCACTACGATCGTTATGTTACCGAGCAGCGTACGTCGCGAGCTGAATTATTCAAAAAACTTAACCTCGACCCTAATAAGAAAATGGTCCTAATTTCACCTCCTATCAGGACTTACACTTATGACCCAATAGCTCCCGCGATCGTAAAGGCGCTGGAACCGCTAAATCTGCAAGTAGTGGTGCGTTTACATATGATGGGAAAATCAAACATAGGCGATCTCCAATCAATTCCCAATAAGATTTTAATAGACGCTCCGGATAAAGTTAGAGATCCTGTTCATGCCGACATAACGGTCACGGACAAGGACGCGTATTTGGCGGATTTGTTGTATCACAGCGACGTGGTGATATCCCACATCTCCACGCTGACAATCGATGCGGCGGTTTTTAACAAGCCATCCATATTTATCGGCTTTGATGTAGTGTCTAAGCCTTATTATGAAAGTTTGCGCCGGTTTCACGATATGGAGTATTTAAAGAGAGTCCGCGAAACCGGTGGAGTGAGATTAGCGGAGAATCTCAACCAACTCGTTGACTATACCCGTCAATATATTGCCAATCCCAAACTAGACGAAGAGGGAAGAAAAAATATCGTTAACAATTATTGCGGGAAATTAGATGGAAAGTCCAGTAAAAGGCTTGTGGACGCTATTTTGTCGTGTCTGAATAGATAGAAACGTTCCTAGCTTATTTTTGGTTATAAATATACTAACGTTGATAGCTTGGCAAAAATTGGTTTGTTTATGGCTAAGATTATAAAAAACATCAAGCTTGGAAAACTAAAAATAGGAGAGAATAAACCGGCGGTTATAATCGCTGAAATAGCCGATTCGCACAACGGCAGTCTTAAGACTGCCAAAAGGCTTGTTCAAGAAGCAAAGAAGGCGGGCGCTGACGTCGCTAAATTCCAGCTCCATTTGCCGGATGTGGAAATGGTTCCGGGCTCAATCCAAATGTGGGATGGGCCGCTTTACAATATCTTAAAGCGCAATCTTTTTACCCCTAAAATGCATAAGGAAATAATGAAGTATTGCGAGAAATTAGGCATTGAATATCTTTGTACTCCTTTTTGTCCAGCGGCAGTTGATGTTTTAAACGAACTGGGCGTTAAAGGTTTCAAGACCGGTTCCGGCGAACTGACTAATTTGCCGATGCAAAGAAAATTGGCCAAAATCTCCGCAAAAACAGGAAAGCCGGTAATCATTTCCACCGGAATGAGCACGTGGAAAGAGATTGCCGAAACGGTAAGAATTCACAAAGACGAAGGATCTAATTTTATGCTCATGAATTGCACTTCGGAATACCCGCCAAAGTACGAGCATATAAATCTTGGGCTGATACCAAAGATGCAAAAAGAATTCGGAGTTTTGACGGGCCAATCGGATCATACAATGGATAATTACACCGCTTACGCGGCTATTGCGTTGGGGGCCAAGGCGGTTGAAAAACATTTTACATTATCCCGCAAACAAAAGGGGCCGGACCATTTTATTTCTCTTGAGCCGCTAATGCTCAAAGACTTGGTTAATGGCGTAAGAAAAATCGAGGCCGCCCTAAGAGCTGAAAAAGGAATTTCCGATGCGGAGCGTGTAGTTAGAGATTGGGCCTTTCATAGCGTGGTCGCCGACCGAAATATAAAGGCAGGCGAGAAAATTACCTTGGATAACGTTCGACCGGCTCGTCCCGGCAGGGGTATTCCGGCAAAATATCTTGATCCGCTTTATTCGGCTAAGATTTTAGGAAAAATAGCCAAACGTAATTTACCCAAGAGTACGATTTTACAGTGGTCGGATATAGTGTAGTGTTATTATCAATGCCTATTTTTAAAGCAAAAAAACCAAAAAAAATACTGATTATAGCCGGTTCTCGAGGAGAGTACGGCTATTTCCGTCCTATTATCAGGGAGATTGAGAAGAGGAGGGATTTTGATTATGAATTGGTGGTTTGCAATATGCATCCTCTGAATACATTCGGTTTGAGTATTGAAGAAATGAAAAAGGACGGATTAAAAATCGGGGGGGTTGTTTACAATACTCTGGACGGTTATAGCCGGTTGACTATGGTGAAGTCTCTTGGTATCGCCATGATGGAATTCCCCACGGTCATTGAACGAATAAATCCCGACTTTATATTGGTTGCGGGTGATCGCGGCGAGCAATTTATTGCGGCTATCGTGGGCGCACATATGTACATTCCCGTAGTTCACATTCAAGCCGGCGAACTGTCGGGGAATATCGATGGCGTCATCAGGCATGCCATAACAAAATTGGCCAATATTCATTTTAGTTCCAATGAAGACGCTACTCAAAGAGTCTTAAAAATGGGAGAGGAACCGTTCAGGGTATTTAACGTTGGCGCGCCGCAGTTGGATGAATTAACTGCCGGCCTGATCAGTCCAAAAGAGAAGATACAAAAACAATATGGCATCAAAAAGAACGAGCCGGCTATTTTATTGGTTCAGCACTCGGTAACGGAAGAATGCGAGCATGCCGAAAAGCAGATGACCGAAACGATGAAAGCCGTAACCGAATTGGGCTATCAAACCGTCGTTATTTTGAATAATTCCGATGCCGGTAGCAATACAATCAGATCAACTATCTTGAAATACCGCACTCCTAAGATGAAAGTTTTTGAAAACGTTACCCGTGCCGACTACGCCGGTTTGATGAAAGCGGTTTCGGTTCTGGTTGGCAATTCGTCTTCGGGAATAATCGAGGCGCCGCTTTTCAAGCTCCCGGTGGTTAATATCGGCAATCGCCAAAAAGGAAGAGTGCAGAGCGATAATGTTATTAACGTCGCTCATAACGCGGCTGAAATTAAATCAGCGATCCAGAGAGCTATTTCACCGGCCTTTAAAAAACAGGCCGATAAGGCCGTGAGTCTGTATGGCGACGGCAAATCCTCAAAGAGAATTTTGGACATCTTGGCAAGAACAACGATTAATGACAAATTATTAGTAAAGCGCTTAACCTATTAAATTGATATGAATCAAGTAAACGATAAAAATTCCGGTTATATAATTCAGGCCACTTCCTCATTAAAGGAGGCGATGGAGGTTATTACCGCGAATCACAGAGGTTCGGCAGTGGTTGTTGATGATAGTCTGCATGTTGTCGGCGTTGTTACCGATGGAATGATAAGACGAGCTCTATTGAAAGGAGCTGTTATGCAGACTACGCCGGTAAGCCAAGCTTTAAATTATAACGCTATTACTATATCCAGCCGGGATATCGAGACCCTGAAGAATCCCGAAAAATTTTTTCTTGAACATTGGGAAGTTAATGTTGTTCCGGTAGTTGATGAGAAAAATGTGCTGGTGGATGTAGTAATTCGCGGGTAGTTGCGCAATATCGCGACGAGAATATGCCAATAATCGACTATCACTATATACGGGATAATGGAAAGGACGCTTTTAAACTGCCGGGATACAGCCGTGACGCGTTTCGGGGGCATTTGGATTTTCTAAAAAATAATTATCAAATTGTACGTCTCGAAGAATTAGTGGCGCTCAAAAGAGAAAAGAAAGACATAGAAAAATATTGCAGTCTTGTTTTTGATGACGGCATTACGGATCACTACGAAAACGCATTTCCTGACTTAATAGCGCGCGGTATTTCGGCATTTTTCTTCCCAATCGCTTCGGTATTTGACGGGAAAGCCCCGGTTACTATAAAGATGCACGTAGTATTTTCAGTAATGGACGGCAAAAAAATTGCTATTAGTTTGGAAAACTACATTAACGAGAAATCCAGTGCCTCATTCCCGAATTTTAAAGTACCAATGGATCATAGGATTAATACCGAGTTTCGACTTAAAGACGACGTTATTACCGCCAACCTCAAGCAAATCATTGCTGAACTGCCATTGAGCGTAAAAGAAGGCTTTGCGGATTCCTTGTTCGGCACAATCATTAAAGACGAAAAAGGGTTTTGTAAAAAATTTTTCATGCAACCGGAGCAATTAAGAGAAATGCATAAAGCGGGGATGGGCATCGGCGTTCATAGCTATAATCATACTTCTTTGAAATCTTTAACTTCTAAAGAGCAAAAAGAGGATATCGTAAGGGCAAAAGATATAGTTGAAAGCATGATAAATGACAAAGTAGAGGCGTTTTCTTATCCGTTTGGGGATTGTGACAGCCATTCGTTGGACGTTTTAAAGAGTGCCGGTTTCCGTTACGGAGTTATATACAATAGCCGAAGAGTATCGCTTAGCGACGACGATTTACTGCTTTCAATGGGCGAATACGACAATTTTTTTAAATCAAAATAAGCTGCGCGGATTTTCTTGACTTGTAGTCAAGCGAGATGTAATCATAGACATAGTTTTTTGATATAACCGAAACGAGGTGAAAATGACTGTCAAGGTTTACGTAAGCGACTTGACTCACACATCGCAAACCATTGCTTCTAACACCATACCTTATGCGGTTGGGGGCTTAGTTACTTATGCTAAAGCAAAATTTGGGAATCAGTCTGTTTTTCAGTTCAAGATATTCAAATATCCGGAAAAGCTTATTTCGGCAGTTCTGGATGAAGTTCCCGACATTCTTTGCCTTAGCAATTACGTCTGGAATTTGGATTTAAGCTATAACATTGCCGCGCGCATCAAAAAAAGGAACCCCGGTTTAATTTTGATCGCCGGCGGACCCAACTATCCTACTGACGCCCAAGAACAGCAGCGGTTTTTAGAGGAATATCCTCTGATTGATTTTTGCGTATACAAAGAAGGCGAAATTGCGCTTTCTGAACTCCTCCAATGTTTGGCGGATCACAATTTTGAAGTTAATGCGGTGAAGCTGGCAAGGCCGGCAGGCTGTCATTATCTTTTGGATGGCAAATTTGTTGCCGGCCCGACTGTCGATAGAATTAAAAATTTGGATGATGTGCCGTCGCCGTATCTTAGCGGCGAAATGGATGATTTTTTTGATGATAAATTGGTTCCGATTATTCAAGCAAGCCGCGGTTGTCCGTTTTCCTGTACGTTCTGTATCGAAGGTCAATTGTACTACAACAAAGTGAGTCGGCGTTCGATTTCCGTGATTTACGACGAACTTTGTTATATTGCTCAGCGAAAACATCCAAATATTGTTGACTTGCATATCGCCGATTCAAATTTTGGAATGTATAAAGAAGACGAAGAAGTTGCCAATGCGATTGCGAAGGTGCAAAAACAGTATGGTTGGCCCAAATATCTTCACACCAGCACAGGTAAGAACCAAGGAGAGCGAGTTTTGAGGGTCGCGAAGACCGTGAATAAAGCATTGAGATTGGCCGGGTCTGTTCAGTCGCTGACAGACAGCGTGTTGGAGAACATTAAAAGGAAAAATATTTCAGCAGACCAGCTGATGAAATTAGCCATCAAAGCCAAAGAATTGGGCAGTAACACTTATTCCGAAATCATTATTCCTCTGCCGGGAGAAAGCAAAGAAACTCACTTCAAGACAATTGAAGCCGTGGTGAACGCAAAATTTAATTGGGTCAGACTTTACACGCTAATGTTGCTGGCCGGCACTGATATGACATCCCCCGCCAACCGCGATAAGTATAAGATGTTGGCCCGTTATCGAGTGTTGCCGCGCTGTTTTGGAACTTACCAATTTGGCGGCGAAGATCCGGTGATGAGCGCAGAGATTGAGGAAGTGTGCGTGGCCACTAAAGATATGTCTTTTGAGGACTATTTGGAGTGTCGGCTTTTTCATCTCACCGTGGAAATCTTTTACAATGACAGCGTTGCGTCCGAACTGGTTGAATTTTTGAATCTCTTTAATATTTCCGCTTTTGATTGGCTGCTGCACATTCATAATCAGCGCCATCTTTTTCCCGAAGCGCTGAAACAGCTCTATCGCCAATTTCACGAAGAAACGCGTGATGAGCTATGGCCTTCCCGAGAAGATTTGGAGCGTTTTGTGAAGCAGAACGAGACGATAGAAAAATACATTTCCGGAGAATTAGGCAAAAACCTGATTTTTGGATATAAAGCCTTGACTCTTCGCAATGTGATTAAAGAAGTTATCGGGGTAGCGTACGATTGCTCCCAAGCGCTGCTAGAAAGTAAATCACCCGAGGTGCTGGAAAAATATTCTGATTACCTGAAAGAGCTGCGACAATACAGCGAATTGAGAAAATTTGATTTGTTTAACACATCGCATATCTTTACCGCCGCTTTCCATTATGACCTTAAAGCGTTGGAGAGTCTGGACTTCAAATCTTTGCCCGACAGCTTTAGTAAGTCAAAAGGCGTAGTATTTTCCTTTTCCCATACCGATGAGCAAAAGAAAATTATTGAAGGCGCGCTTGGCGTATACGGCAGGGACGTTGCGGGTATCTCCCGGATTTTGAGCAAGATTCATGTCAGTAAGATTTACCGAACTATTACCGAACTGACCGAACAGAACCCTTAACTGGGTTCTTTTTATTTATTTTTTAAAACGTAAGCGATTTTGGAGCCCCACTTGCGGGCGATAGACGGATTCCGTTCGGAATACCATTTTCGAAGTTTTCCTTTGAGGCCTTTAAAAATTTTATTTTTCAACAAATATTCCTCTCCCCAAAAATCAAAGTATTTTGACGTTGTCTTTTTTACGAGCGATGAAGTCCAAATGGTTATGTGATTATTGTTGGGCTTGTACGCGATAAATTCCCCATTTTTGTGAAAAGACAATCGTTCTGACGCCGATCCGATATGAGGCAGTGTCATAATTAATAAACCTCCTTTTTTAAGAATTCTGTGCGCCTCTCTTACGAAATGATAGGGATTTTCCAAGTGCGCGATTACGCACCACGCCGTGATTGCGTCAAAGCTGTTATCGGCAAATGGAAGCGCGTCTATGTTGAAATCAGCCGTTTTAAAATCTTTAAGCGGAATTTTGACTGACATATAATTTTCCAGGTCCACGCCATACAGATTGGCGTAGCCGGCCTCGTGTAATTGTTGAAGAAAGGCGCCGCTGGCCGTTCCGGCATCTAAAATTTTCGCGTTTTTGTCGGGTTGATATCGGGAGAGTACCTGAAGAGGGAAATTATGCTTAATGGATTGAGAAACATAGGCCGTCAAACGTTTGCGCGCTTCGTTATTGCCTTTTGTTTCTTCCGTGCTAAAATATTCCATTATTTTTTTCTGATCGTATAAATAACGTCATAAGCCCAGCGGTGTCGCAACGCTTTGCCGGCTCTTGGCCAATATTTGTTAATCAGAGAATAAATCACTGCCCGGATTTTATTTTTGATGCTTCTTTGAAAATTTTTCGGTCTTACGGCGTATTCGGTGTCCACTAAATCAAAGTTTTTTAAAATAGTGCTTTTGACTACCGCTTCAGGGAATAGAGAGATGTGATTATTGGTTTGGCGATAATGCGGGAAATTCCCGTTTTTTTGGAAATAGTCAGTTGAGGATTTGGAGGCGAGGTGGGGCACCGAGAAAATGAAAACGCCGTTTTTTTTCAGAACCCTATTGACCTCGCGGACGCAATAAAAAGGATTTTCCAGATGCGGTAGAATACACCAGGCGGTTACGACATCAAAAGTATTATCCGGCCACGGAAGAGAATCCCAGCTCAAATCTGCCGCTTTGAATTCTTTATAAAGAGGCTTAATTTCATTTTTGCGATAGTCGTCAATGTCCGTGCCGTAAAGGTTGCCGGCGCAGTTTATCCCGGCCAATTGGCGCGCGAACCCGCCGCTTCCGGTTCCAAGGTCCAGAATTTTTACCTGTTTATCGCCGTTGAATAATTTTTTATGCCAGACCTCGAAGACCTCAATGCCGAAATTGAGTTTCACGAGATGTCCTTCACATTCGTCGAGAATGTCGTGAGCTCCCTCTTTGTTAGTGGTTTTAAGTTCTTCGGCGGTGTAATATTTCATTAGTTTGGGTCGTACACAATATTATATTATAGTATAACTTTTTACGCCAAAAGTAAGTTTTATTAAGGCATATGAGAACCGTTTTCATAACTTCTTTTTCCGGATTAAGCGCTCGGAACATTCTTTCAACTAGTATATTGGAAATTTTAGCCAATCAGCCCGATGCGCGAATCGTCATTCTTTCACCTATTGAAAAACAAGGTGATTTACAACGGTATTTTGGAGGCAAAAATGGCAATGTCGTTGTGGAGGGTTTACGACTCGTCAATACCCGATTCAGCACGGAAGGAACCCAGCTGGAAACCGCCTCGCGGTCATTTCTGGAAAGGATGTTTTTTTCGTTATTTTTACATTCTTCGGATACCAACTCATGGCGAGTAATGCGACTGGCGGAGCGTAAAATAAAAGGCAGATATGTTCAGACTTTTATTCATTGGATTTTGGCAAAATTGGGAAATTTGAGAGTTTATCGTTCTGTATTAAGGCGCCTTGATTATCTATTGATGCCCAAAGACCGATATGCGCAGTGTTTTGATAAATACAAGCCCGATTTAGTTTTCGCCACCGATGTTTTTAATGACCACGATATTGAAGTAATGCGCGAAGCTCGTTACTTTGGGATTTTTATTGTCGGAATGGTGCGTTCCTGGGACAACATAACGTCTCACGGATTAAACAGGATAATTCCCGACAAACTTATCGTTCATACGCCCAAAATTAAAGAAGAGGCAATTAAATACAACGATGTTAATCCGGAAAACATTTTTATTTCAGGTATTCCTCACTACGACCGTTATCTTTCCGACTTAAGAACGCCCCGCGATGAATTTTTCAAACGGATGAACCTTGACCCCAAAAAGAAAACCGTTTTTTTTGCCCCGCCCAGCGATATTTACGCGAAACATAATCCCGTATCCGTGCAAGTCATAAAAGAGTTGAGTAAGCTAGATGATACGCAGTTGATAATAAGATCATACTTAGTGGGCAAGGTGGATTTGGGCGACATAAAACCGATTCCCGGCAAAATCGCCATCGATACGCCGTCTAATAGCCGTCATTTTTCCGGAGCGGACATAGCGCCTAAAGAAGATGCCCATTTGGCGGATTTGTTGTATCACAGCGATGTTGTCGTGGCATTTGCATCAACGTTAGCCATTGATGCGGCCGTTTTGGGCAAGCCGGTATTGTTAATCGGTTTTGACGGCGCGCTCCGGCCTTATTGGCAAACTTTGCGGCAGTATTACT
>CAYHZT010000001.1:40762-71931 GCA_964361325.1 uncultured Candidatus Saccharibacteria bacterium | reverse complement strand
GCGTGCGGATTCAGCCGCTCATTAATGGATTTTACGTCCTCAACAAAATTAGCGCCCATACGGTCCATTTTATTGATAAAGCAAAGGCGAGGCACGCCGTATTCATCGGCATAGCGCCAATTGGTTTCCGATTGTGGCTCCACTCCGCTCACTCCGTCGAAAACTACCACCGCGCCGTCTAAAACGCGCAAAGAACGTTTTACCTCAACGGTAAAATCTATGTGCCCGGGAGTATCAATCAAATTAAAACGATATTCGTGCGCTTTGTCGCCGTGTTGATAGGTCGGAATCCAAAAAGCGGTCGTGGCAGCCGCGGTAATAGTGATGCCGCGCTCGCGCTCTTGCTCCATCCAGTCCATTACGGTATCTCCAGTGTGCACTTCGCCGATTTTATGAGAAACACCTGTATAAAAAAGCACCCGTTCGGAAACGGTGGTCTTGCCCGCGTCAATGTGAGCAATAATTCCGAAGTCTCTAACTTTTTCTATAGGATATAATCGCGGCATTAGTTAAAATCTACCAGCTGAAATGCGCAAAAGCGCGGTTCGCCTCGGCCATCCGATGCGTATCTTGTTTCTTTTTGATGGCAAGGCCTTCGTTTTTCGCGGCGGACAAAAGTTCCTCCGCGAGTTTGGAAGCCATAGGTTTCCCCTTTTTTCCACGGGCGATTTGAATAATCCATCGGCTGGCCAAAACAAACTTGCGATCCAAACGGACTTCGCGCGGCACTTGATAATTGGCGCCGCCGACGCGCTTGGATACCACCTCAACCGCCGGAGCGACATTTTCCAGGGCTTGTTCTAGAACTTTAACCGGTTCTGTTTTTGCCTCTTTTTGGATGATGTCAAAAGCATCGTACATAATTCTTTCGGCGGTAGACTTCTTTCCGTCTTTCATTAAATAGTTAATAAAGCGGCCGACGGCAACATTTCCGTATTTTAAATCCGGCTTTCTTTCTTTTTTATAAGTACCTTTCCTTCTCATATATTATTTCGCTTCTTCTTTGGGCCTTTTGGCTCCGTACTTGGACCGTTGCTGTTTTCTCGCCTCAACTCCGCCCGTATCCAAAACGCCGCGGATAATATGATAACGCACGCCCGGCAGGTCTTTAACGCGGCCGCCACGAACCAAAACAATAGAGTGTTCCTGCAAATTATGGCCTTCGCCGGGAATATAAGCGGTAATTTCCATACCGTTGGTCAATCGCACGCGGGCAACTTTGCGCAGAGCGGAGTTCGGTTTTTTTGGAGTGGTTGTAAAAACTTTCAGACAAACCCCTCGCTTGAAAGGCGCCGCCACGTTGAGCGGTTTGTTTTGCAAATAATTAAAGTAGCGCCCCATTGCCGGAGCTTTGGGTTTGTATACTGTCTTTTTTCTTCCATTCCTGACCAGCTGACGAATAGTTGGCATGAGAGAAATATTAACAAAATAAAATGGCGGAAGTCAAATTAAAAAGAGGCGCGGTGCGCGCCTCTTATCGGTTTGAACTTAGGTCTTTCAGAGCGTTATAGATGATGGTGCCGGTTTTCGGGCCCAGGGATTTACTTCTCTCGTTCTGGAATTTCGGAAGATAATAATCTTTCTCCGGCAAAATGTAACCGATCTCGTCATTCGCCAATCCTATAATCATCGTCATTGGGGCTGTTTTTAATTTAAGTCCTAAGACCGGCGTCATTTCGCCCGGAATCATCAATATTTCCAATTGCCCCAGCCGAAGAACCGAAACCGTTACATTGACATCTGTAATTTCGCCATGCTGGTTCGTTACAAAACTGCGCAAAGGAAGATGCCCGGACAAAACTTGATCTCTCAATGCGTCATTTTGAAACGGTATAGCGACTTCGGAATTAGACACGTAAAAATTTTTCGGTTCTAACTTCGTATAATTCCGAATATTCGATAATACTCGCGATGCCAGTTTCTCCCCCACTTTTTTAGCCAGCTCAAAACTTTTTTCTTTGTTTTGAAAATTTTCCGTGGCTATAGAAACCATTCCGCCGAGCAAGCCGTTGGCAAACAGCGCCGTGCCTCCGCATTCCTTTTCGATTTTATTTACCAAATAGCCGGGGAAGTCAGCAGTGATTAAACGATTTTTCTTTCCCAGCGCTTCAGGATGGCATCCAAAATTAACAAGCGTTCCAATAATCCCCTTTTTGCCGCTGACCATCAAAACATTGATATCGTTATCGACAATTTCCGGATCTTTCCAATTTTTTGCTAAACCGACGCCGTCGGACTTCCAAAAAGAGAGTGATGCCGGTTCTAAAATCGTCAGCGTACTTTGTATCAGAAAAATGATTTTAGATCGCAGTTCGGACATATAACGTTCGTCTCGGCCTTCGCCAAAAACTCCGATTGTGTCGGGGCCGGAGTGTTGATGAGTGGAAAAAACAAACAAAGTAATGTTGCCGCCGAAACGCTTTCGTACAATATCAACGTCATAGCTAAGAAAGCCAATGAGGTCAAGAGAGATAAACGCCACGGGCACTTGCTTGCCAATTTTCAAAACAAGACAGCGGGCATAAAGTTGGTCGTGCGTCCCCTCGGCTTTGCGCTCATAGGCAAAGTAACCGCCCATCGGAATGCCTATCGGCGGAGTAATTACCGCCTTGTCCGCGGCCGCTTTTAAATCATTGTCGGCGGCGCGGCTGGCAATGCCGGCACGAACGCAACCGATCAAAAAAATACCGATCACGACAAAAAGACCAAAACGAAACACTCTCACGCATCACCTCCGCGTAATGTTGTTGATCCGTTGTAAAATAACCAGCGTCATTTAAGCACGGGCAACTAAAGAAGTCTAGGTAGGCAGTTCTGAATAAAAAGTGGCGCTTCTAAAACGCTCCGGCAGGGCCGGTGATCAGCCTATACAGCAACGTAATAATTGGCGCAATAAACTGAAAACCAAAAAGTATAAATACAATCAGAAGGTAAAAACCGTAACGGACCAGAAAATCACGCACGGGGCGCCAGCTTTCCGGCAAAAGCGCGAATAAAATATTAGAACCATCAAGCGGCGGCAAAGGAACAAGATTAAAAACCGCCAGGAGAATATTGATGAAAATTATTAAACTGAATAAAACTGCCAGATTGGCAAAAAGCGGAATTTCCGCAAATGGAAAAATCAAACGAAGAATTATTCCAAAAACTACCGCTACTAAAAGATTACTGATTGGTCCGGTTGCCGCAATAATACCGGCGCCCGTTTTGGGATTTTTCAAATTTAACGGATTATAAGGCACCGGCTTCGCCCACCCCAAAATTAAAGTACCGCCGGAGAGAATATACAAAGAAATTGGCAAAATAAAAGAACCGAATGTATCTAAGTGTTTGATCGGATTCAACGTAAGGCGACCGGCATTTTTAGCAGTCTGGTCGCCTAAACGCAAAGCTGCTAAACCATGGGAAACTTCGTGAATGATTATGGAAAAAATCAGAACCACTAGTTGAAAAATTAAAATAACAATATCGTTCATAAAATAAGTATATCAGATTTGTGTTTACACTGAGGGGCATTCGACTGAGTTTGTCGAAGTGTGCTCTCAACCGGAATCGGACCCGTGTTTCGTGGATGACCCCGCACTAAAAATCAAATTTGGTGGTCCCAACGGGAGTCGAACCCGTGTTTCATGGATGAGAACCATGTGTCCTGCCACTAGACGATGGGACCTCGCGTTATGATTGTTTGATTTCTTCTATTACTTTTTCCAACCCCATTGCTCGCGAACCTTTCACTAAAATCAAATCTCCCTTGGCGATAACATCCTGAACGATCATCTTTGCCTCATCCGCGGTGTCAAAGACAAAAATCTTTTTCTTGGCAAGGCCGGCTTTATTGGCAGTATCAGCGATAAACCTCGCTCTGGGACCGATGGTAAATATCACATCAAAAACCTTTGCCGCAAGACGGCCGATTTCTTCATGCGCTTCAATAGCATATTTGCCGATTTCCAGCATATCTCCGAAAACAGCAACCTTCCTCTTGGCTTTTAATTCTTTGAGAGTATCAATGGCCGCATGCATAGAAAGCGGCGAAGCATTGTAGCAATCGTCAAAAATACGAGTTTCTTTAATACCTTGAAGGATTTTACCGCGCCGAGGCGGAACCTGATAATAAGAAAGGGCCTCCGAGATTTTAACCAAATTCATCCCAAATGCCAAGCCGACGGCCGCGGCCGCGGCTGCAGCATAGGCCTGGACTTTGCCGAAAGCGCCATCAAGACGAACCGGCACAAAACTGCCGCCGTATTCCAATTTGAAGGCAATGCCTGCCGGCTCTCCATTTTCCATCCGATTTTCAAAATTAGTAGCGCGAATCTCCGCTCGCTCGCCAAATCCGTATGTCATAACATGAGCGCGCGTCCGCTCGCGCATGTCATAAACCGCATCGTCATCAAAATTTAAAATAGCGAATCCTTGAGCGGGTAAAGTCTCCACCAAACGGGATTTTTCACGCGCCACCGCATCCGGCCCGGAATAAAATTCCACGTGTACCGGAATATCTCCAATCGCGGTTACTATGCCGATTTGCGGGCGCGCAATGTCCAACAGGTATTTAAGATCGCCGGGTTTATCAGCGCCGTATTCCAAAATAAGCACCTCGGGATAGGCGGTGCCTATCAACAAACGGAATAACGACACCGCAATAACTTTTGGCCAAAAAAATATTCCGCCGGATTTTGTCCAGCCGCCCAAAATAGTCAGCGGTAAACCAAACTCATTATTAAAATTTCCGCTGGAAGCCCGTACTTTTCTTATCTGCCGCAACACCGCCAACACCGCTTCTTTTGTCGATGTTTTTCCGACACTGCCGGTAATTCCAATAATCCCCGGCTGGTATTTTCTAATTGCCCAGCGGGCCAGGAATCTCACGACCAACATTAAAACTTTTTTAGGAAAACTCATTATAGGTTGTCTGGAGAAATATTATAGTAATTTATTATGAATTGCGCCAGCTCTTTAAATGCCGGCACCACGGTTGCTCCGGCCAGCGGCGCCCCTCGCGGTTTGTCCAACTTTAATAAAATTATGAAACGCGGGTCGGTGGCGGGAAAGAAACCGGCATAACTATGAATTAAATCTTCGCCGTAACCGCCCTGCTTGAAATCAGGAACCTGGGCGGTTCCGGTCTTGCCGGCAATTTTGTATTTGGGTATCTGCGCCACGCCCGCTTTTTCCACCGCCGAAACCATCATCGCTGTAACTTTTGACGCGGTTTCCGGGGAAATGACTCTATTAATCACTTCCGGTTTTGTTCCTTCGATAATAAATGGCTTCATCAACTCCCCGCCGTTGGCAATCGCGGCAATAGCGTCAATCAGCTGCAGCGGCGTTACCGAAACGCCCTGGCCGAAAGAGGCAGTCGCAAAATTAATATCTCTAAAAGTATTTTTTATGTTTGTCAGTTTACCGACTACTTCGCCCGGCAAGGCAATGCCCGTTGGCTCTTCAAACCCGAATTTGGATACATAATTATAAAATAAATCGTGACCGGTTTGCTTTTCTGCGAAAGCGGCTCCGGTATTGATTGATTCTTCAATCACGTTGGTCATCGTCACCGTGCCATGAGCTTTGCCGTCCCAATTTTTAATTGTCTTGCCGTTGAGCGTCAGCGAACCGCTATCGTAAAAGGTTGTGTCTGGAGTAATTTTTCCGGAATCAATGCCGGCAGCCATCGTCAGCACTTTAAACACCGAACCCGGCTCATACACCGACTGAGATGCCGGATTTAAAAAATTTTTAATCGGAGATTCTGCGTAACTGTTCGGATTAAAACTCGGCAAACTGCCCATTGCTAAAATTTTTCCGGTTTTCGGCTCTTGAACTATAACGGTACCGCCGGCCGCGTCGTATTTTTCTACTAAAGTTTTTAAAATTTGTTCCGCCTGCGCTTGAACGTTCCTATCAATAGTCAAAACCAGATCTTTGTCGCGTAAGTCCGTGTTATAAAAAAATTCTAATCCGTAATGGCCTTCGGGCGCGCCGTCTTGATCGTTCGGACCGACATAGCCAAGAAGTTGTGAGGCCAATTCTCCAAAAGGATAAAAACGGAAATATTGTTCATCAATATATATCCCCTTCAAGTTAAGTTCACGAATTTTGACCACTTGCTCGTCCGCGGCTTTTGACAAAAGCAATTCGTACAAATCATCGGGTTTGGCAAACAGAACTTTTAGCTTTGTGGCCGTTACGTTTAAGATAGGGGCTAATACATTGGCGGCTTCATCAACATCAGCAATTTCTTTAGGAACGGCGTAAATAACCGGGTAGCGCTTATTGAGAGCGGCCGGTATTTGATTTCCGTTTTTGTCTTGAAAATAAATATTACCCCTTTGAGAGTTTAAAAAATCGGTAAGGCGATATTGGGATTCGGCGCGCGCCGAATAATACCCCCCTTTTTTTATCTGTAGCTTGTAAACATTAAAGACTAAAGCGGAGTAAAGAAGTATAAAAGTGGTTGTTATCAGCCATAATCTCCAAGATTTCATAGCTCCTTATTCGAGGCCAGATATTCCGGCCTTCCTTCTTTAATAAGCCCAAGTTTAATCGCAACATCGCTTGCGTTTTGAAAATCGGTTAAAGCGTATAGTTGATTTTTCAAATCGGCATTTTTTATACGAAGAGCCTCGTTGGCTCGCGTGGTTTGAGTAAGCCAATATTCCGATTTAACGTTCTTGTTGTAAGAAAAAATGCCAAACATTGCTTCCATCAAAATTAGGCCGACAATGAATGCTTTGAGGGTGTTTATTTTAAATTTATTTTTATTGGGTTCTATAATAGTCATTGAATAGATGCGGCGCGTAATTTAGCTGATCGAGATCTGGGATTATTTATAATTTCTTCTTTCGTTGGTGTGATAGGTTTTTTGGTTATAATTTTCATCGTTCCCGCTTTTTTGTAATCACGGAAGTAATTTTTCACCAACCGATCCTCTAGAGAGTGGAAGGAGATAATGGCGACTCGCCCGCCTGGTTTTAAAATACGGTGCAGATTTTGCAAAACGCGTTCCAGATTCTCCAGCTCTTGGTTGGCGTAGATTCTTAATGCCTGGAAGGTTCTGGTGGCCGGATGAATTCTGCCCCGCTCGTAATTTATTGGCACTGTGTTTTTGATCAGTTCCGCGAGTTCCAGCGTGGTAACTATCGGCTTCTTGCGTTCTTGCTCAAAAATCGCTCTGGCGATTTTATTCGCGTATCTCTCTTCGCCATATTCTCTGATGATTTTGGCGAGTTCTTCTTCGGTCAGTTCGGTTAGTATTTTTCTTACCGGTTCGCCATTAAGGTCGTAAGTCATCAACAGCGGTTCATCTTTTCGAAAACTGAATCCCCTATCCGAACCATCCAATTGGTCGGACGAAACTCCCAAATCAAGAATCAGGCCGTCTGCTTTGCCGAGTTGTTTTTGTTCCAAGATTTCCGGCAAATCGGCGAAGTTATCGCCGGTTTTTTCCCAATCCAAGGAAAGCAACCGTCCTTCCGAACCAATTTTTTCCTGAATCGCCCGCGAATGTCCGCCGGCTCCAAAAGTTCCATCGACAAAAAATTCTCCGCGCTTCGGATCAAGTATCGTGATTACTTCATTTAAAAGAACTGGAATGTGCGGCATAACTAGATGCCCAACTCCCCCAACTCTTCGGCAATATCGTTGGAGGATGCTTCGGTTTTGGATTTATAGGTCTTCCAGGTTTTTTCGTCCCAGATTTCAATTCGGTTGTACAATCCGGCAAACACCGCCTGCTTTTTCAATCCCGCGTATTTTCGTAAATATTCCGGAATTAAAATTCTTCCTTGTCCGTCAAATTCCACTTCTGACGCTCCCGCCAGCATTAGCCGCGCAAAAGCGCGAGCTTTAGATTGCGACAACGGCAACGCGACAAGTTTTTGAGCAAGCGTTTCCCAGTCCGGTTTGTTGTAGACAAAAAGCGTCCTATCCAAACCGCGCGTAATGATCGCGCCAGCGGTGAGTTTTTGTCGAAATTTTACCGGCAGGGCTACCCTTCCTTTTACATCTAAGCTATGTGTGTATTCCCCTATAAAAGCAGTCATGGCCTTAGTTATCCCCAGATTCGGCAGTTATCCCCACCTTTATCCACTTTTCACCACCGTACCTTCAATATACCCCACTTTCATATAAGACAAAACCCACTTATGTGGATAACCTAGTGCTACAAATTTTAATAACAAAATAAGCCAAAAACGGCCTTAAAGTAATTGTGTGTCAGAATGCCTACAAGACTCCCGCACTTGTAGTACCGGGATAAGTTGGTTTTTAATTAGTGGACGTTGCTGGGATCGAACCAGCGACCCCTGCAATGTGAATGCAGTGCTCTACCACTGAGCTAAACGTCCATAAAAATTTTTGCTATTGTTTAAATAATAAACCCTCGCGCACGCGAGGGTCAATGATTTCATCTGCTGTTCTAAATATGACTGAGAACTTCCCTGCCAAGCCTATTTTTCAAAAAGTTCAACAACTTTCTCTTGTTCGAAAAAGGCGTTATCAAACGGAAGGTTTCGGGAGGAACGTTGATTTTGACTTGGTGAGATCCTATGTTCAACAGTAACTGCCCAATGTTACTGGCAGTTTTGTTGATTCTTGCTTCGTTGGGATTTTTCATCGGCGAAAGCATAAAATCCACATAAACATAACCGTCTTCAACTATCGCTATCTTCTTTCGGTGCTCCGACATGCAACCCTCCTATCCTCAAAAGACTGCTTGCTATTATAAAACAAATGCCGAATTAACGCAAGACCAAAAACAGGTCCAAAGTATTTCGGACCTGTTTTTGTTTTAGCGATGAAAGCTGAAACGAAATTCGTTAGCGCTTATTGCAATTCTACCGTCGCACCTGCCGCTTCCAGTTTCTTTTTCAACTCTTCCGCGTCTTCTTTCTTAAGTCCGTCTTTGACGGCTTTCGGCGCGGCATCGACCAAATCTTTAGCCTCTTTCAAGCCAAGACCGGTAACTTCCCGCAAAACTTTAATTACCTGAATTTTCTGCCCGCCACCTTCTTTAAGCATAACTTTCCAGGAGGTTTTTTCTTCTGCTTCGCCGGCAGCGGCGGCTCCCGCAGCGGCAACTGGCGCGGCCGCCGAAACTCCAAACTTAATTTCCAACGCCTTTACTAATTCAGCGAGTTCGGTCACTTTCATTCCTTCCACTTTTGTAATTATGTCTTGATATTTTTCTTCCATAATTTTTTATTTTACTTCGGCGACCTTTTTACTCCTTTCTTGAAGTACATACATAAACGCCCTGATAGGTCCAGCAAGCACGCTAACCAGCATGCCAAGCAAAGCTTCCCTACCGGGCAATTTGGCGATAGCCACAAACCCTTCCGGAGCCATAAATGCCTTTTCCGCTAAATTATAAACTCCCAGAATTTTAAAATTTTTCTTGGTTTTGGCAATTTCCTTCCAGCTCTTATAAATGGTGGCGGCCACCAACGTCAAATCCTCCGGCACAAAAATTGTGCCGACCTGCAAATCAAATTGCAAAGGATCAAAATCAAAACCGGCTTCTTTCATCGCCAATTTCAAAAGACGCTTCTTGATTACTTGAAAAGTGGCGCCGGTTTTGCGAAGCTCGGTCTTAAGTTTTTTAAGCTCCTCCATAGTAACGCCGGAGAAATCCAAAAAAACCAAATTTTGGCTTTTTTTAATCTTAGTCAAGCCAAGATCGATTTGCTGTCTTTTTTGAACTTTGTTTAACATATTTATGATTTAATCAATAAAAAACTGCGGTTTTCCCGCAGACTCATTCGCCACCAGCGAATATCGAAATATCACTTAGATATCCTCGAGAGGACTTATTGAGTGCCTCTTGTCTACGGAACGCTCTTAATATAAACAGGCTCCAAATTTATGTCAAGAGCCTGCGCCATTTCGCAATGTCTTTATGGCTTCCGCCCAATAAAACTTTTGGGGCTTTCCAGTTCTTGCCCTTTTTCGGCTGGAAAATTTCCGGCCGAGTGTAAACTTCGTATGAACCCTTAATCTCTTCCAGTGATTCCAATTTTCCTAACACACCGGGAATTTGACGGGAAACCGCGTCAACTAAAATCATTGCGGGTAACTCGCCGCCGGACAAAACATAATCCCCCACGGAAATTTCCTCATCAGCAATATATTGCGCCACTCTTTCATCCACTCCTTCATAACGGCCGCAGATTAAAATAAGCCGGTCGTATTTAGAAAGTTGCTTAGCGGTTTTCGCGTCAAACTTTTTCCCACGCGTGGAAAATAAAATCACCCGCGTTTTCTGTTTATTGTTTTTGAAACTTTTCAAAATCGAACTGACAGCTTTAAATACCGGCTCGATTTTAATTACCATTCCCGGCCCTCCGCCGTACGGCTTGTCGTCAACTTTATGATGTTTGTCGGTCGTATAATCCCGCAAATTATGCGCGGTAATCGTAATAAGCCGCTTTTCTTGGGCGCGCTTAAGAATTGACTCGCTAAAATAAGAGTCAAGGATTTTCGGAAAAATTGTAATAATATCAAAACGCATATTTTTATTATACTCCGAGCGTGGAGCTCTCAAGAATATCTTCTCGGGAACCGGCCATCGCTCCGCTCCGGCGGCGGAGCGTGGCACTACTAACTCGGCTCGCCATTCCGACATACGTCGGAAACCAAGCTGGCTTCACCTCCGTTGGCTTCCCTCAAAGACATTCTTAAGAGCTCCTTTTAAATTAGACATCGTGGAGAACGCGCCGCTCCTTTTGACTTCCCGATACCCAAGCGAGCGGATTGGCTTGGAGGTTTTTGTATAATAGTTCAACAAAAACCCAATCCCGAGCGAGCGACAAGTGGAGTCTGCTGCAGGAGCAGACGGAACGGGTTGAGGGAGGTAAAAGGAGCGGCACGTGAGAGCTTCTCCGTTCTTGGGAAAACAAACTAAAACCCCGCTTGTGGCGAGGTTTTAGTTTAGTAAGTTTTCAATCTTACTCTCTCGAAGCCTGCCTGTCGTTAGGCATGGCGCGCGGCACTCGAGTGGAACCTTCCGGCTCTTCGATCTTGAGATTAACACGGGCATTATTTTTAATGCCGACGATTCTCAAAAGAGAGCGGATGGCTTTGGCAGTAGCGCCTTCGCGGCCAACTACCTGCCCCATATCTTGCGGGTGTACTTTCAAAGAAAGCAGAACTCCCATCTCATCTACTTTTCGATCAACCGATACATCATCCGGATGATCAACGATAGATTTTACAAGATATTCCAAAAATTCCTGATCGGTATTCTTAGCCATTACAATCTTTAATTCTTAACAGATTCGCGACCTTTTTAATATGCTCATATTAGCAGAATAGTATTCAAATGTCAACCCACGTCTATCCAATGTTATTTTTTTATTTGGCCGGCGCAGGAGCGGCGGCGGCTGCCTCTACTGGTTTGGCTTCCTCTTTTTTCTTGGGCTGTTTATGCACTGCAATCTTCTTCCCGCTGATTATTTCGGCGGTTACCAAAAGATTATGCACCGTGTCAGTGGCCTGCGCGCCATTTTTCAGCCAATAATTTATTCTTTCTTTATTGAATTCGAACTTATCCTGCAATGGATTGTACCACCCCAGATCTTCCACGTTTTTTCCATAAATCTTGTGGCGTTTTTCATCAACAATCAACCGATAACTCGGCTGGTGCTTTTTTCCTATCCTCTTTAATTTCAGCATTAACATTGTTTAAGATACTAAACTCTTTTATCAAAAAAGTAAAGCCCACGCTGAAGCGTGGGCTGATTTATATTATAACGACTAGCAAATTCTGGCGCCAAGATGCCTAGCCAATACACTAATAGATTGAGCAATCTTGTTCTTGTCTTGCTGGTCTAAATAATCAAGGAATTCTTGCGGCCCTGGAGGGTTAACGGAAGCCGGGAATCGCAATCCGCCGTTGTATGGGCACTTAAGCATAAGACAACGCCATGCCCCATTGCCTTCATCGAGTATGCGGTAATCAAACTGCAATCCGCGATAATGTCCCTGAGGGCAATCAATAGAATGGTCGGTAGAGCAACTCGTATGAGACTTATGTATTTCAAACATACGCTCAAGATACTGTTTAATACTTGCCGTAGCTTTAAACTCGTCCGCTGACAGCAAATCCTTGACCATACGCCCATACCCTTAAAAGAACTGGCAATATTATAACCTATTCCAGTTTTAAAGACAAGACACGCGAGGTGCCGTCATCTGCCATAGTAATTCCATATAAAATGTCTGCCGCCTCCATTGTGGCGCGATTATGAGTAACGATTAAAAACTGGGTCTTTTTGGCAAAATCTTTGATCAGATCAGCAAAGCGCCGGGCGTTGCGTTCGTCCAACGCGGCATCTACTTCGTCCATTATTAGAAAGGGTGGCGGACTTACAGAAATCAAGGCAAAAAGCGCGGCAATCGAAACCAGACTCCGCTCCCCGCCGGAAAGCATTTCCAAACCGCTGATTTTTTTCCGTGGAATGCTTACGGACACTTCCAATCCGCCATGATCCACTTTATGTTCCAGATCATCGTCCACGGCGTCTTCGGCCGATTCTTCCACTATTTCTTCGGAAACCAGCCGCTCTTTTGTCTCGTCTGTAATCAGTTTAAGATGCGCTTTTCCTCCGCCGAACATCAATTTGAAATAATGGTCGAACTGCTCATTAATGGACTTAAACGCTCCGCCAAATTCGGTGTGGATTTTTTCATCCAAATTTTTAATCAAAACCGTAAGATCTTCCGACGCCTTATCCAAATCAGCCATTTGTCCCGACAAAAAATTGTAACGACTCTCGGTTTCTTGAGCCTCTTTTATCAGCGCCGGATCCAATTCTCCTATTCCGGCGAGTTCCGCCCGCAATTTGAACATCTTTTTTTCAAGTTCCGAAAAGTCTGTTTTGGAAATCTGTTCCGCGTCAAGCGAGGGAAGATTCTCGAATTCCTTTAACCTCCGACCGGATTGCATTGCCAGGTTTTCAAGCTCTTGCCGGTGTATATTGACACGTTCTTTGTCAAAAAGAAGTTTATTTTTTTCGTTTTCCAGTTTTTGAATTTCGTCTTTTTTAGCTTCAGTAGTCTCAAATGCTTTTTTAAAAACCGTATTGAAATCGCGCAAATGTTCGGCTAAGGTAGCTTCCGTCTTGGAAAGATCCATAAGATTCCTATCGATTGCCGCTAGATCCGTTAATATCCTGGTTTTGGTTTTTTCCAATTCTTTAATTTTGCCGCTGCGGTCTTCGGTTCCGGAGGCAAGTAATCGTTCGATTTTTTCGGATAGGTCGCGGAGCGCGGCCTTGAGAACGCCAAGATCGTTTTCGGCGTCGGCTTTCTGAATTGTTTGCCGAACTTCTTCCAACAACCGGACTGCTTCCACGCCTTTTATATCCGACTTGGGCTGTGAAGATAAAAATTCCATTTGCGCTTCCAGACGGCCAATTTCTTTTTGCAGCAAAGATTTTTTATTTAAATATTCGTCTTGTTGTTTTTTGAAATCCTGAAAGCCGCGATCGCCTTTTGGTCCGGATTTTTCCACTTTAGCCAATTCCGCGCGCAACACTTTCAATTCATCATTCTTAATTCTTAATTCATTATTCACGCTCTCAACCCGCGGCTCTAAATCTTGAAAGTCTTTTGTGATTTCTAAAAGCCGGCCACCGAAATATTGCTCTTCCATTTGCCGCAATTCTTTTTCCAAATCAGCCTGTTTTTCCCATTTTGAGGCTTGGCGGCGCAACAAACGCAAATGAGGCATAATCTCATCCAGCATTGCCCTGACTTTGTCTAAATTAATTTTGGTATTAAAAAGTTTGCGTTCGGCTTCGTGCTTTTTAAGCTGAAATTGGCGCAATCCCAGGGCTTCTTCCACCATCACTCGCCGCTCTTTAGGGCTGGCTTTAACAAAAATATCGCTATTGCCCTGATTCACGATAGATATGCCTTTCGTACCTAAACGAGCCTGGGCAAAAAAATCAATAATATCTTTAAGCCGCACTGGCGTCTCATTTAAAAGATATTCGGAGGTGCCGTCGCGCGTTACTTTGCGAGTGACGGAAACCTCATTGTAATCCACCGGAAAAAAATGGTCGCTATTATCAAAAACAATAGTAGCTTGCGCCATCCCCGACCGCGGACGCTGGGGTGTGCCGGTAAAAATCAAGTCCTCGGCGCGAGCGCCGCGGATATTTTTGGCTTCCCGCTCGCCCAAAATCCAACGAAGAGCGTCTATGATATTAGACTTGCCAGAACCGTTCGGGCCAACCACCGCCGTGATTCCGGAAGTGAAGTCCAGGACTGTTTTTTGCGCAAACGATTTAAAGCCTATAAGTTCAAGCGTTTTTAATCGCATGCTTTGATTTTAACGTATCGGTATCGTAAAAGAAAATAAAAAACCCCGAATTAATTCGGGGCGTTGATATTTCGCATAATTTCGTCAACTTCCTGTCCGGTCAAGGTTTCTTTTTCCAACAACGCTTTGGCGATGGCATCCAGCTGAATTTTATTCACTTTCAGTAAAGATGCAGCGCATTCGTAAGATTCGTCCAAAATCCTTTTGATTTCCAAATCAATCAATCGCTTGGTTTCTTCCGAACAGTTCAGCTGTTCAAAACGAATATCCAAAAATTCGCTGCCTTGGGCAAAAATTGCCTTTCCAAGTTTGTCGCTCATTCCGTACTCGCAAATCATCTTTCTGGCCAAGTTGGTAGCAGAGCTAAAATCTCCGCGAGCGCCGCTGGATTCCTCGTTGAAAATCAACATTTCCGCCGCCCGGCCGCCCATCATCATTGTTAAATCAGCCAACAAACGGGACTTTTCTTGGTAATGGATATCTTCGGCGGGCATTGTCCAGGTAGCGCCACCGGTGAGACCTCTCGGAATAATAGTCACTTTTCTAATCGGATTGGTTTTGGGCGCAAGAAGCTTCGCAATCAACGCGTGACCGCCTTCATGATACGCGGTGATATTTCTTTCCTTTTCGGAAATAATTTGCCGGCGCTCCGGCCCAAGTATCACCCTGTCCACGGCGTCGCTCAATTCTTGTTGGGAAATAGATTCTTTATTGCGGCGAATCGCCAACAGAGCGGCTTCATTCATCAATGTCGCCAAATCGGCTCCTGAAAATCCCGGCGTGCTTTTGGCAATGTCCGACAATCGTGCGTCGTTATCCAACGGCTTATTGCGAGCGTGAATGTTAAGAATAGCCTCGCGTCCTCGGACGTCCGGCAACCCAACCATGATTTTGCGGTCAAATCTTCCGGGCCGTAAAACCGCAGGGTCCAGATTTTCCGGACGGTTAGTAGCGGCAATCACCACCACCTGATCATTCGTCTCGAATCCATCCATCTCGGCAAGCAACGCGTTGACGGTCCGATTATGTTCTCCGGCATCCAAATCAACGCCCCGACCTCTGGCAAGAGCGTCCAATTCGTCTATGAAAATAATGCACGGGGCGTGTTGTTTCGCTTTGGCAAAAACTTCACGCACATTCTTCGCGCCCATACCGACAAAAAGCTCCACAAAATCCGAACCATTAGTACTAATGAAGAAAACTTTGGATTCTCCGGCCGTCGCTTTGGCAAGCAGGGTTTTCCCGGTCCCGGGCGGTCCCATCAACAAAGTGCCACGCGGAACGCCGGCCCCGAGCCGCAGATAGCGTCCTGGGTCATTAAAAAACCCCACCACCTCCTTTAGATCTTCGATCGCCTCTTCACAACCGGCAACATCGGAATAATATAAATTTGGCCTTTCCACGTCCTGCTTGTTCGAAGCAAGTTTATCGTGTATACCGCTATTTGGCGAAGAACCGCGCAATCCTCTCGTAAAAAAATTTATTAGGATAATAATTAGCACCGTACCTATAACAAACCACAGCACTACTGACCAAATCGAACTGGTTTCCGGCTTAACGGTAACCTTCACGCCCTTAGCCAGAGCCGCCTTCTCCAAGGCATTCACATCAACGACATAGACCTTGAAATTCTGGCCTTTCTTTAAAACGCCGGTAACTTCCGAAGGGCTAATGTTAATTTCTTTAACCTCATCGTCGTTTAAGGCCTTGTAAAAATCCGAGGCGGAAATTTCCACTCGCTTCGTTTGCGGCGAACCATTCCAAACCCAAAATATAAAAAGAAAAAGCAGCAGCAAAATCCATATCCGAGAAATGGGAAAATTTGTTTGTCGGCGCGGATCCATAACCACTCCTTTATTTAGTTTTCAGAGAACAAACTCCTTCGTGAAGCGTAGCTCTTGCAGCTTACGGCGTCAATGCGTTTTTGGCGGCATCCAACTCGGCTTCTTGTTTGGAATGACCGACGCCTTTTGCGAGTAATTTAGGACCGATGTAAACTCCGACTTCAAAAACTTTATCGTGATCGGGGCCGGTTTCCGACAAAACTTTGTAGATTGGCGTAACTTTCATGGTTTCTTGAACTTTTTCCTGCAATAAACTTTTCGCATCTTTATAAAGCCCCCCGCGTATTACCTCTTCCAGGCGAGTCATAACAAATTTGTTGACGAATTTTTTTGATACTGCCAAACCGCCGTCTAAAAACAAAGCACCAATCAGCGCTTCAATGGCATTGGCCAAAATTACGTCACGGGCGCGGCCCGTGTCTTTTGCTTCCCCGCGGGAAAGTAAAACGAATTTTTCCAACGAAAAAGATTTGGCAACTTCGGCAAGCATTTGATAATTAACCAGGGCGGCGCGCAAACCGGTTAATTGCCCTTCTTTATATTCCGGGTAACGCTTATATAATTCGTCGGTAGCCGTGAGTTCCAACACCGCGTCTCCGAGAAATTCCAGCCGCTCATTATCCGGTACGCTCCATTTTGGATTTTCGTTTATGTAAGAACGGTGAGTCAGGGCCTCTTTGAGAAGATTTTCGTCCTTAAAAGAATAATTTATTATCTTTTCTAATGCGTTTAAATTTTGTGTCATCTATCTTACTTAATTTTCAAGCGGTTTGTAACATTGTGTCATTGAAAATTATTTCTTGGGTTCTTCTTTCGGTAATTTTCCCGATTCTTGCAACTGTTTATAAATTGTTCCTAATACGCCGTTAATAAATTTTCCGGAATTCGGCCCACCATAATTTTTAGAAATTTCAATAGCTTCATTAATCGCAACTTTAGGAGGCACTTCTTCTTTGTCGGCATATAAAAGTTCATAGAGGCCAATGCGCAGCGCGTTGCGATCAATAATCGCGATTTGTTGAATAGGCCAATCCGGCGCGGCTTTGGTAATAATTTTATCCAAGTCCTCCAGGTGATCAATAACCCCTTTTACCAAACGCCAGGCGAAATCCGGCTCATCAATTCCAGGAGCAAATTCAGCGATGTTGCGTTCTACGATTTTTGTGAGGTTTTCTTTTTTGCCATAAAAGTCCCACTCATATAAAGACTGGAGAATAACGGATCGCGCTAATTGTCGAGTAGCCATATCTTTTTAAAAAATCCAAATTTCAAAATCCAAATAACAAAACATTTTGGATTTTAGATTTCGACATTGATTTAACATTTTAGCTTTAAAATTTGGATTTGAAAGAGCAAGTAATAACTATAAATTAGGTCTTGTTATTGCCATAGACGCCACACTGCCCACATGCTCTATGCGGCAACGTTGGCCCCTTGCACTGCGGGCAAACAAAAATATTCTCTTTTTTAAGAGCAAGATGCGATCGGCGCCGGCCGACCTTCGATTTGGAATGATGTTTTACCGGTACTCCACCCATGGCTTTATTATAAAATTATTTATCAAATTTTACAAAAATTCTTAATGAAAGTCAAACGGTGAATCAACGAAGGTCCATGGCGTTTTAGCGCGGCAATGTGGATTTTCGTACCATAACCCTTATGGAGGTTGAAACTATATTGAGGAAATTTTCCGTGATTCCTCTTCATAATTCGATCCCTGCTAACCTTGGCTATAATGGAAGCGAGTTTAATAGAATTAAATTTTTCATCGCCTCTGATGATGGTTCGGGTGCCTCCGATTAATTTCCCGACTGACTCATTAAGATAAAGTCCTCCATCCAGCAAGGCCTTCAAGTGACGCGCGGGCGCGCGAAATCGTGAAATTAATTTTTTCACGGCGCGGGTGGCGGCCAGATTCGCGGCTTGAGAAATGTTAATTCTATCAATGGTTTTTGGATAAACATTCGCCCTGGTATGCAAAATTTTGGGATTGTCGCCAATTATTTTAAAAATCTTTTCCCGCTGATTTGGCGTAAGTTTTTTAGAATCGCGTAATTTAAAATTCCTGTCCGCCAGCAGACGGGTAAAATTTTTCAATTTAAAATTCCGCGGCAAGGCCACAACTGCTACCGTCACTGGTCCGGCAAGACAACCCCTGCCCACCTCATCGATTCCCAGCACTAAATGCGCCATAGTAACACTATATAGTATAAATCTGGAAAATTTTCATTGAAAATAAAAGCTAAGTCAGATAAAATTTGTATATCAATGAAATTTACCCCGCACCTTTTGGAAGTCAGTATACAATCTACAATTATTTAAAATATGGATAGCCAAAACAAAAACGTCTCCGAAACTAAAAATAAAGGTGCGGGGTTTACTCATCTCCACACGCATTCTCACTACTCTCTCTTGGATGGACTCGCCAAAATTGACGACTTAGTGGCGCGGACTAAAGAACTTGGCATGGATTCATTAGCTATTACCGACCATGGCAATCTTTACGGCGCGATTGAATTTTACAAGAAGGCAAAAGCTGGCGGCATAAAACCGATTATCGGCATTGAGGCTTATATGATGCCGGAAGCCGGTCCTAGGCAAACCGAAAAGTATTATCACATTATTTTACTCTGCCAAAACAATGCCGGCTGGAAAAATCTTTTGAAATTGGTTACTCACGCCAACTTGGAGGGCTTCTATTATAAGCCACGCATCAATAAAGAATACCTGCGCCAGCACAGCGAAGGCCTCATCGCCCTTTCCGGTTGCATTTCCGGAGAAGTCGGCCGGCTGATTCTTGCCAATCAGCCGCAAGAAGCGGAAAGAGTTGCTCTGGACTATCAAAATATTTTCGGCTCAGGCAAATTTTTCTTGGAAATCGGACATCATCCCGGCATTCGCGAAACAGTCAAAGTTCGCGACGCTGTCGTAAAAATTTCCCAAAAGACAGGCATTCCGTTGGTTGCCACGCATGACATCCACTATTTAAAACCCGAAGACGCGCAATATCACGATATTTTATTGGCAGTACAAACCGGAAACACATTAAACGATCCGGATAGGTTATCGCTTAAAGACGATGATTTTTGCATGCGCTCCCCTGCCGAAATGGCGGAATTTTTCAAAGATTTGCCGGAAGCAATAACTAACACGCAAATCATCGCCGACCAGTGCAATCTCGAAATTGAACTCCACAAAATTCATCTTCCAAAATTTGACGTTCCAAACAACGCCAGTTCAATATCATATTTACAAACGCTGATTAGTGAACGGGTCGGTAAAAGATACCCGACTATCGCGCCGGCAATAAACGAACGCATTCATTTTGAAGTTGGCGTCATAGAGAAGATGGGATTTGCCGACTACTTTTTAATAGTCCAGGACCTGATCAACTGGGCTAAAGATCGCGGTATTGTTGTCGGTCCGGGACGCGGCTCGGCCGCGGGCAGTATCGTCTCTTACATTTTAGGCATCACCGACATCGATCCCATTAAATTTGGTTTGCTGTTTGAAAGATTTTTAAACCCTGATCGTATTCAAATGCCCGATATTGATATAGACATAACCGACAAGCGTCGCGACGAAGTAATGGGATATCTAAAAGAAAAATATGGCGAGAATCACGTAGCTCACATCATCACTTTCGGGACTATGGCGGCTCGGGCGGCAATCCGCGATGTCGGGCGCGCGCTCGGTATCAGCTACGGATTTTGCGACCAGTTGGCAAAAATGATTCCGTTTAACCAAGACTTGGAAGAAGCATTAAAGAATAGCGATCTTGCGACTTTGTACCAAAATAATGCCGATGCTAAAAGAATCCTGGACGCCGCCCGCCACATGGAAGGAGTCGCCCGCCACGCGTCAGTTCACGCCTGCGGCATCGTTATTTCGGAGCAACCCCTGACTGAATATTTACCGTTGCAAAGAGCGCCGCAAGACGAAAACACGATTGTCAGCCAATTTGAAATGCACAGCGTGGAAGACCTAGGACTTTTAAAAATGGATCTACTGGGATTAAAAAACCTCACTACTATTGAAGAAACCGTCCGACTTATAAATAGCGCCGGCGAAAATAAAATAGATATCAACAATCTGCCGGCCAAGGATGACGCGACCTTTAAGATTCTACGGCTTGGCGACACTACCGGCGTATTCCAGTTGGAATCGTCGGGTATGCGCCGTTATCTCAAAGAGCTTAAACCGACGGAGCTTGAAGATATTATCGCTATGATTTCTCTTTATCGTCCCGGGCCTATGGAATTGATTCCAGAATACGTTGCAAGAAAATTCGGCCGAAAAGAAGTCCAATATCTCCATCCGAAACTGGAACCGATTCTTAAAAACACTTACGGGATTATGATTTACCAGGAACAGCTGATGAGCGCCGCGCGGACGCTCGCCAATTTTACCTTGTCGGAAGCCGACGTATTACGCAAAGCAGTCGGTAAAAAAATCCGAAAACTGCTTTTGGAACAAAAAGAGAAGCTGATCCGCGGCTGCATTGCCAATAATATTCCAAAAGAAATCGCCGAACAGTTTTGGGCGTTGGTAGAACCTTTTGATCGCTACGGTTTCAACCGGTCTCATGCCGCCTGTTACGCAACTATTGCTTACCAAACCGCTTATCTGAAAGCGCATTATCCAGTTGAATTTATGTCCAGTCTTCTTAACGCCGAAGCTGACGATACCGACCGACTTTCTTTCTTAATGTCCGAGTGTCAAAAAATAGGCGCTAAAGTTCTGCCACCCGACATCAACAAAAGCTCAGCTGACTTCACCACTGACGGCGGTAATATCCGTTTTGGCCTCACTGGCGTCAAGAACGTCGGCGAAAATATAATTGCGGCGATCATTGACGAGCGCCAAAAAGCGGGTCCATTTGAAAATTTAGTTTCCCTTTTAAATCGCGTGAAGCATAAAGATCTGAACAAAAAATCGCTGGAAAGCCTCGCCAAGTGCGGAGCGCTGGATTCTTTCGGCTTAGAACGCAACCAGATTATTTCTAACATGGATGAAATAATTAAATTCAATCAGGCATTAAAAAAATCCCAAGACAGCAGTCAAATGGGCCTTTTTAGCTCTTCTATTTCCAATCAATCGCTGAAGCTCAAATCCGCGCCGCCGGCATCTTCAAAAGAAAAGCTGACTTGGGAAAAAGAATTACTGGGTTTATACGTTTCCGATCACCCGCTTAACGCTTATCGGGAAAAAATGCTGTATCTGAATGTAAAACCAATAAAAGAGCTGGCGGGTATGCATAATGGCTTGGTGAATATCGGCGGAATTATTTCAAAAATCCATAAAATCATTACCAAGGCCGGCAAGCCGATGGTTTTTGCAAAAGTCGAAGATTTTAGCGATAATATTGAAGTTGTGGTGTTTTCCGATATTTTGTCTCAAAACATTACCGTTTGGCAGGAAAATAAAATAGTGCTGGTTTCCGGTAAAATCTCGCCGCGGGACGGCGAGGCCAAGCTTATTTGCGACAACGTAACAGAATTATGAAGAAAAAAGAGGTAAAAATGCGCGACCACAGAGAAATTGGGCAAATACTCGATCTTTTTTCTTTTCAAGATATCGCTCCGGGCGCGCCTTTTTGGCACAACAACGGAATGATTATTTTCAAAGAGTTGGAGAAGCATCTGCGCGACGAACTGGATAAAAACGGTTATGAAGAAATTTCCACGCCGATCGTTGTAAAAAAGGATGTTTTTGAAAAATCCGGACATTGGGAACACTATCGGGACAATATGTTTTATTTTGATAATCCTCGCGATAAAAACGAACATTTAGTGATGAAGCCGATGAACTGCCCTGAATCTACATATGTATATAACTCGAAAATTCGCAGCTATAAAGATTTGCCTCTACGCTTGGCGGAAATTGGACGCTTGCACCGCAATGAACTCTCCGGAACTCTGGGAGGGCTTTTTCGCGTCCGGCAAATTACGATGGACGATGCTCATATCTATGCCCGTCCCGAACAAGTAAAGGAAGAGGTTGTGGCAATCATAGAAATGATTGAACGATTTTATAAAATGTTTCGACTGGAACCAACTTATGTACTCGCTACCCGGCCGGAAAAAACGCTTGGTTCTGAACAAGACTGGAAATTAGCCGAAAAAGCGCTGGAGGAAGCTTTGCAATCCGCCGGCAAAAAATTCACCATTGCGAAAGGCGAAGGAGCTTTCTATGGGCCGAAAATTGAGGTGCACCTCAATGATTCCCAAGGCCGCGATTGGCAGATGGGCACCGCGCAGCTGGATCTTGTAATGTTGCCGAAACAATTTGAAACCCATTATACCGCCGAGGACGGCTCAAAAAAAATGCCCTGGGTTATCCACCGCGCAATTTTCGGTTCCTTTGAAAGATTTATCGGCATGCTTCTGGAACAAACGGACGGTAAATTACCTCTCTGGCTTTCGCCGGTCCAAGCCGAAGTAATGAATATAAGCGAAAGGCAGGAAGAATACGCGCGGGACATTGCCGCCAAAATATCTGCCTGCGGCATTCGCACGAAATGGAGCAGTGTCAATGAAACCATCGGCAAAAAAATCCGGGAAGCGGAAATTCGCCGCGTGCCATACATCGTGGTAATTGGTGATAAAGAAAAAGACAATAAAACCGTGAACGTGCGCCATTATACGGAAGGACAATTAGGAGAAATGGGAATCGACGAATTACTCAAGAAAATCGCGTTGGAACTGGAAAAGAAAACCGGCTGATGTCAGCCTATTTTCTTTTTAAACATATCCTGTAAAATCTTTGGATTTCCTTTTCCTTTAAGTTCCGCCATAGCCTTCCCTATCAGGAATTGTAACGCGTTTTCTTTGCCTTTTTTAAAATCGGCAACCGCCGCCGGATGCTTCTCTAAAATTACTCTCACTGTTTGTTCCAGTGCATCCTCATCGGAAATTTGGGTTAAATTTTCTTGCTTCACGATATCATTGGGATCCATTCCTGTTTCCAGCATTTTTTTAAGAATATCTTTAGTGGTGCGGCTGGAAATTTTCCCGCTACTTGCCAAAATTACCAAATCGGCAAAATTCTCTGGGTCAATCTTTATCTCCCCGATTTCAAATCCCATTTCGGCCATTAAACCGAATAAATCACTGGTTAAATAATTGTATAAAAGTTGAAAATCGGCCTTAACGTCCTCCGACTTTAATTCGCTGGCGGCCTCCTCGAAATATTCGGCAATAGCCCTATCGCGGCAGACAACTTCGGCTTGTTCCGGCTTTAACGCGTACTCTTTGCAGAAACGAAGGCGTTTTTCTTTCGGTAATTCCGGCACCGCCAGTTTTAAAGCGGCTAAATCAAATTTGCTCATATCCAGTGGCGGTAAATCCGGCTCGGGAAAATAACGGTAGTCGTGGGCTTCTTCTTTGATACGCTGGGAAACGGTTTTGTGTTTTGCATCGTCCCAACCACGCGTTTCTTGAATTACCTTCCCTCCAGAACTCAAAACTTCCTCTTGGCGCTTTATTTCGCACTCAATAGCGTCGTGAACCGCCTTAAATGAGTTAATATTCTTCACCTCCACTTTAGTGCCCATCACACTATCCGCGGACACGCTAATATTAGCTTCGACGCGCATCTGCCCCTTCTCCATATCCGCGTCAGAAACATTCAAATAACGCAAAATCAGTTGAAGCTCTTTGGCAAATTCTACCGCTTGATTAGCAGTCGTAATATCCGGCTCGGTTACCAACTCCATCAATGGCACGCCAGCGCGGTTATAGTCTACATATGAAAATGCCTGCCCTGAGCCCGTCGAAGGGTCTTCCGAATGAATTAGGCGGCCGGTATCCTCTTCTAAATGAATACGGCGCAAACGGACTCCGTTTAAAACTCCGCCAAAAATTAACGGCAAATCATACTGCGAAATTTGATAACCCTTGGGCAAATCCGGGTAAAAATAATTCTTACGATCAAATTTAGAAAATTGCGGGATATCGCCTTTGAGCGCCATACCAACTTTTAAAATAGACTCTACAGCGGCTTTGTTGATTGTCGGCAACGTACCGGGATGTCCAACGCAAATCGGACAAACATTGGCGTTTGGGTGTTTTTCCTCAGGGTCATTGAGAGAATCACAAAACATTTTAGTCTGCGTTTTTAATTCAACGTGTATTTCCAAACCAATAGTAGGCTGTCGTTTCATATTTTTCATTATAAGACACAAAACTGATTAAAATAAACCCCCGTAGAAGGGATTTTGGGTTGTTAATTCTCAAACAACGCCACGAACGTAAAATAAAAATCCCCCTAAACAACGTTAGAGGGATTAATTTCTTTTGATAAAAATTTGCAGAATTTCTTGATTGTTTCGGTTACGGACAGTAACCCGACACATAATAATAAATTTGGGATTGCTTTTAGCGGCAATTGCGGCAATTTGTGGCTGAGCGTCCCTGACAGAGAAATTTTTCCATTTTCCGTCGCTGAAAACAGAAAAAAATTTTAAGACCTCTCCTTTGAGACCCCAGAAAATCAAAGCGGTATGCTTCCTGAAAAAAACGTATTCCTTGCCAATCCCAAGTCCATCGGCAGTGACGTAAATATTCTCGTCAGCAATCCAGAGGGGCGCCGCATCATCATCTTGTCTTGGAATCTCGCGCGCCATCCCCTTGTTTTGTGTATCGAAAAATAATGAGGAAGTCTCCGTCAGTTTCCAAAAAGCAAAGTTCGGCGGGAAGTTTTTGATCATAAAATACTCAAATCTTTGAAAATAAAATTGGACCAGGACGGATCGAAATCTTTTCGATCTGCGTATTGACGGATCTCTTCCAAGGACATAAACCTCAAAAATTTGTGTTTATGAGGTTCTCTAAGCTCCGGCTCACCTTGGTAACTCTTAACGTCAAAAACGTACCAAAAATGCACGGTAGCGCCACGACTACATTCAACCGGCACGATTTGTTCCCATCTGCGAACGATATTAATAATCCGAATCCCTGTTTCCTCTAAAACTTCGCGCCTGACAGCGACTCCTGGCTCTTCTCCCGGATCGATGTGTCCAGCCGGCATAGCAAGGCCATGAGGCTTAACCAATCGATAAAGCATTAAATATTCGCCCTTTGGATTCTTAATAACCGCGCCCACGCTATAGCAAAACAGCGTCGTCATAGGTATTTCCCTTACTAAGGTTTCAATGTTCCACAAACACCTTATAACAAAAAACCATCGGTGTAAACCGATGGTTAGGCGTGATTCGTGCGACCATTAATAATCTTAAGCTGGCGGAAAACTTCTACCCAGACTGGTGTCAGGTCATTCTTATCGGCGTACTCCCGAATTTTCTTGGGTGACATGAATTTTACGAATGCGTGCTCGCGTCTTTCTTTGCGACGAGCCTTTCCGGAATAAGTCAGAATACGATAAATGCTCCATCTGTGTTTTGAAACGCCTCGCTTGCACCTCAATCGTCCGGAATTTAATATTCCACGATAAACGCAAACGACTCTTTTGGCGCGAAGTCCGGTTTCTTCAAAAAGTTCGCGTACAATCGCCTGCGCTCTGGTTTCATTATCTTCAACGTGTCCAGCCGGACAACCCAATCCTTGAGGCTGTTGCAGCCGATAAAGCACAAGATAATGGCCCTTAATGTTTTTGACGATTGCTCCAACGGCATTACAGCGTTCTCGTTTCATTGTAGCCACCTCTTGAGCCATTTATCCCAAACGGAATCGAAATCTATCGGGTCGATCTTGGGAAATGCCATAGTAAAAACGCGCCGGTGATCATCATCGCCATGCGCGACCACCATAGTACAAGGTTCTTCGTTCGGCCTTAAAAGCAATACAGTCATATCAACGCCATCAGCCACGCCCATTTCCAAAAGCGTATTAGAACCGATGTAGCCAAACTTTTTCTTCTGGCGCTTCTTTGACAACGGATTGAAAATTAGACAAACACCGCCCTGTTTTGCGTTTTTTCTGATTTTATCAATATGCTGCCTGACCAGGCCCGGCGTTTTGTCCTTGTAGCCGCGAGCCTTCATGCGCTGATTCTCTTCTTTCTTGATAAACGTTTTACTGTGATATCTGAAATTCGGATAGTGAACCAGAACGCCTCGTTTTTCTAGAAATTTTACGAAAGCGTACAGTTCTTCTTTGAATCGTTGGCTGCAACAAATAACAACGGGACGCATCTTTTTTCCTTTCAATGAACACCTATAATGTATGAGAAGACGCGGAGAAAGTCAATAAATCCCACACATAACTTCAAGTGAAACAAACAGCGAAGCTGTTCAAAGTTATGTGTGGGATAAAAAACCCTCGAAAAATTCGAGGTTTGCTATCCGATGGCCAGATGGCCCAGATCTTTGAAAAGCCCGCCCTTACACTTAAGTCTGCGAAACGCCTGACCGAGGAGATCAAAAACATCAATCGGATCGGATGCCCATTGTTCCAATATAACCTGTTTCTGCAGGCACATTTCTTGAATATACTCTTGCCCTTCCGCGTTGGAATAAGAACCAACGTAAACAATTCGAGTCACGCCTTTTTGCAAAAGACTCTTCACGCAGTTAAGGCAAGGCGTCCCAATAACATAGGCCGTTGCGCCATAAAGATCGGCAATAGAATTATCAATGGCATTACGCTCACCGTGTTGAGTTCTAAGGCAATGATTACCGATCATAAGGTGTCCAACTACGTCACAATTATCCAAACCGGAAACCGCGCCGTTATAACCGGCACCGACGATTTTCTTGTTTTTCACCAAAATACAGGCAGTGCGCAAACGATTGCAAGTCCCGCGCGAAGAATACAATGTCGCCAAAACGATAAAAAATTCGTCCCAGTTCAACCTCTTTGACGATCCGCCGCGATTCATAAACTCCCTTATCAAAAAACTACTAGGATGTTATCACTTTCAGGAAAATTTTCAACCAACCCGCCCCTCCCGGACATTCTTCTCTTGCCAATCCCCAGATGGGTCCTGGCACGGAACTGTCTCGCAGACACGCTATCAAATTTCCCAGCGAGAAATTTGCGCTCGCTCTCGGCCTCGCTCTCCGCCTCAACGTCGGACAAGTCCGCCGAAGAGACGGAACCCTGCCCGCTCGGCCTGCGAGACGGTCTGCTCAACAATTCCGCGCCACCCATCTGGACATGGAAAGGCTACATCCCCTCGTAAAGTCTCCCGTAGGGAAAGTGACGGAGCCGATTTGGCTTGGGCCAATAGTTATAATCAACTCTTAACTATTGGCAAATCGGCGAGTCCCTAGGAGCGGCTCGCCGCCGGAACGAGCCGACTCCGGTTCCCGGGGAGACTTTATGAAGGACGGAATGACGGCGGAGCAAAGTTTCCGTACAGGAGACTTTCTTGGGGGTAGATAGAGTTCTCTCGTGAGTTGAGGGAAAAAGAAGTTTGGGCGGAGAGGGTCTGCTTAACAAAATCGGAATGGGGCACCTCAAGATTGAACATAGGCAGTGCCTTTTTGCCTTTTCCTAACGCTTTTGTTAGTCTGGAAATTAGTTCTTGGTTCTTTGATAAGCCCGCCTTCGCTAAAAGCTACGGCAAGGCAAAGGAGGATGCCGATGGCCAAAAGAATAATCAATCATAGACAAGAGATTAACCTGACCGATAAGGAGGCCAAAGAATATATTTTGGAAAAGGTATTTACGGGCGTAGGTAGTGCACTTCGGATCGAGAATTTTCCCAAATGTGCTATAACCGCGGGCATTGAAGGAAGTCTGGAGAAATTGGTAAATGAGCTTATTAAAGAAGGCAAACTGCGCGTTGAGCAGGAATGGGTTCATGGCGGTTTCGGCGGTTGTTGGATCTGGGTTATTCGAAGAATTACCTAAATGTCGGCAAAATCAAAAGCCACCTCATTGAGGTGGCTTTTTCTTATTTCTCAATTACTTCAATGCCCATATTACGGGCAGTGCCGGCAATAATTTTCATCGCGGTGTCAATGTCGTTTGCGTTGAGGTCTACCATTTTTTTCTCTGCAATAGCGCGTAAATCTTCTTTAGTAACCTTACCTACCTTTTTAGTGCCTGGCTCGCCGGAACCTTTTTCAATACCGGCGGCTTTTTTTAAAAGCGCCGAGGCGGGCGGAGTTTTCAGCTTGAAAGTAAAGCTGCGATCTTCATAAATAGTGATTTCAGCCGGAACCACATCACCGGTCATAGTTTTTGTCGCGTCATTGAATTGCTTGCAAAACTCGGCAATATTGACGCCGTGCTGCCCTAAAGCGGGACCGATCGGAGGAGCCGGATTTGCTTTGCCTGCTTCAATCTGGAGTTTTAAAACTGTTTTAATAGGTTTGGCCATAAAGTATGATTATTTTACTGTTAGATTTTACCTAAAGTTTACGTACTTGTAAAGAATCCAGTTCCACCGCGGTATCGCGGCCGAAAATAGGAACCAAAACTTTGATTTTGCCCTTTTCTTCATCCACTTCGGAAACCTTGGCGTCATAATCTTTAAAAGGCCCGTCGGTAATCTTGACCGACTCTCCAACTTGCAGCTCTACCTTAAATTTCGTCTCTTTGCCGGCAGTCATACGCGCTGTCAGACCGTCAATCTCTTCTTTGGAAAGCGGCGTCGGTTTGGTCGAATCGGGACCGACAAAACCGGTGACACGAGGAGTATTGCGCACAACATACCAGGTATCTTCAGTAAGAATCATATCAACCAAAACATAGCCGGGGTAAATTTTTTCCTCTACCGGCCGGCGCTTGCCGTTTTTAATTTTTATCATTTTCTCCTTGGGAACGATTACGTTAAAGATCCTATCGTTCATCGCCAAAGAATCAATTCTTTGCTGAAGATAACGAACTACGGCATCCTCATAACCGGAATAAGTGTGGATGGCGTACCAGTGGCGTTCTTTTTTGTCTGATATTTCTACGGTCATTTTAGATAAATTTACTCAAACCAAAAGTAAACAAGGCGTCCAAAAGCCCTAAAAACAGAGCAGTGGAAAGAGAAAAGACAATAACAATCATTGTCATTCGGGTAACCTCAGAAAAGCTAGGCCAATTGACCCTTTTAAACTCCTGTTTGGATTCCTGTAAAAACGCGCTGATCTTACTAAACATAATTTATTTGCTTTATTGTACTCATTGTTAACTTAAATGTCAAGATTTTTAACATATTGGGCGCGGCTTTGAATAAAATTTTTGCGGGGTTCTACTTCTTCCCCTAAAAGTATGTCAAAAAGCCGGTCGGCCTCCGCCGCATCTTCAACTACTACTTTTCTCAAAACGCGATTTGCCGGATTCATAGTGGTTTCCCAAAGCTGTTCAGGATTCATTTCACCCAAACCTTTGTAACGTTGAATAGTAACTCCTTCTTTTGGCAGTTTAGCTTTTTCTTCATCTTTGTATATATAGGTGACTTCCTTGCCTTTCTGCGCGCGATAAAGCGGCGGTTGGGCAATATACAAACGACCGTTCTCAATTATCTGCGGAAGGTGGCGATAAAAAAGCGCGAGTAAAAGCGTGCGGATGTGCGAACCGTCAACATCGGCATCGGTCATCAGTACGATTTTATGATAACGCAATTTAGTGATGTCAAAAGATTCGGCGATCGCCGTTCCCACGGCTATCACCAACGCTTTAATTTCTTTATTGATAAGCATTTTATCAATATGCGCTTTTTCCACATTGAGGATTTTACCCTTCAGCGGCAAAATGGCCTGCGTGCGGCGATCTCTCCCCTGCTTGGCGCTGCCTCCGGCGCTGTCGCCCTCAACAATAAAAAGTTCCGATTCTTCCGGATTGCGGGAACTGCAATCGGCAAGTTTTCCCGGCAAAGTAAGGCCTTCTAAAACGCCTTTGCGTAAAACTGTATCTTTAGCGGCTTTTGCGGCTTTTCGCGCCTTGGCCGCCAGCAGGCACTGTTCCATAATGCGGCGGGCATCAGCGCCATTTCTTTCCAGAAAATCTTTTAACGCTTCACCTATTACCGTTTCGGTGCCGGTGCGCGCTTCCGGATTACCAAGCCGAGCTTTGGTTTGACCCTCAAATTGCGGCTCACGAATTTTAACCGATACTATAACAATCAAACCATCACGGACGTCGTCACCGGTTAGATTGTCCTCGGTTTTTTTAATGTAGTCGTTCTCGGTGGCATAATTATTCAGTGAACGCGTTAAGGCAGAACGAAAACCGGTAAGATGCATCCCGCCGTCAGGGGTATAAATGTTGTTGGCAAAACTTAATTCCTGCATTTCGGGTTCGTTTTTATATAAAAAAGTGGCTTCCACTTCTACGCCCTCGGAAGTTTTATTGACGTAAAAAGGAATTTCTTGAAGTGGCTTATCGTTACGGCTCAAGTATTTAATGAAAGAAAGCAGCCCTCCGTCAAACTGAAAAGCGTGATAATTTCGCTCTTTTTCGTTGCGTTGATCGATGGCTTCTATTTTAATACCCTTTGTTAAAAACGCCTGCTGTCGCAAATGATCCAAAATGCGCTTGCGGTCAAACTCTATAGTTTTAAAAATCTCTGCATCGGGTTCGAAAATAATTTTAGTACCCGTGGCATTGCTTTTGCCGGTTTTTCTAACTTTATATTGCGGCTTGCCGCGTTTGTATTCTTGCTCATAAACTCCGCCATCGCGATGGATTTCCGCTTTCATCCAAATAGAAAGGGCGCAAACTACAGACACGCCGACACCGTGAAGACCGCCGGAAACTTTGTAAGACTCGCCTCCGAACTTGCCGCCGGCATGCAAAGTAGTCAAAACAGTTTCCAGGGTGGATTTTTTCGTTTGCGGATGAACTTCCACCGGAATACCGCGGCCATCATCAGTAACGGCAATTCTATTGCCCGGTAGTAACTCCAACCGGATATTTTTTGCGTATCCGGCCATCGCTTCATCAATAGAGTTATCGACGACTTCCCAAATCAAGTGGTGCAAACCAGCCGTGTCAGTCGTTCCGATATACATACCGGGGCGCTTGCGCACCGGTTCTAAACCCTCTAAAACATAGATGTCTTTGGCGGTATAAGAACCCCCTTTCTTGTCATCTACGGCG
>CAYHZT010000001.1:0-40752 GCA_964361325.1 uncultured Candidatus Saccharibacteria bacterium | reverse complement strand
TTTTAATTTTGGCCATAAACAAAAAAGCCCTGCGCTTTTGATACGTTAATTATAACAAATTATACCCTCTATTTCCATACCAATCTCAGCCGCGATGCGAGCTATTTTGTTTTAGAGCGCGATTTTGAGGGTAAGGGTGTGGACTCCACTCCGAACCCGAAAAACAAAGCTATGAAACAAAATAGCCGCATCCCGAAGGGTTGTTGTCAAAATGCGATAGCTTTTCGTCGCTTCATCCTGGCAGTAGAGTCTACAGCCACGGATTCGCTCCTTAATCTATCGCATTTTACCTAACAACGCGGCGAGAGCTGATATGAAAATAGAGGGCAATCAAAAAACCAGCCCTTTAGGGGCTGGTATTGTAAGGATTTAGTCCTTTGGAGGAAGAACCCGATTTTTGTATCTGCGATTAAATTCCTCTTCTTGGGCGCGTTTGTGTTGTTTGTATTTTTCCTTCCGATCGTCCAGCCATTTTTGCCAAATTAGACGATCTTCTTCGGTTGGCACTACGATACTCAACTTATCGTAATGATCGCAATCAATCGTACTATCGCTTGCGTATGGATTAAGAATATTAAAGCCTGAATTATAGGCATGATTGTCGTCTAGGGGAACACGAAGCGAAGTGTAATTTTGGGCGTCTGATTTAACAACATCGCAATCATCTTTACTAACAAAAACCACAATGTGCTTATCCCAGTACTCCCGTTCATGAGAATATCCTACATTGAAAATCACATAACCATCATTATCCTTGAAGGGGCATACTTTGGCCAAAGGAAAATTCACATATTCTTTGACCCGCTTGGCTTCTTTGACCTCTTCTTTCTTCACGTTCTCTTTAAAAACCTCGATTCTTTCGTTCTTTTTACTGCCAATACAACCCGCAGAACATATCAAAAATCCAAGAGCCAAAAAAAGGGACGCGATTCTCGTCATCGTTTTTCCTCCTTCAACGAACCGGCACTAAACTAACACGACTAAGTAACGCTTACAAGTCGGCGTATGATAGAGAAGAGCAAAAGGAGTGAAACTACCTTACTTCCACCTCAAATTGCTCGGTAAGCGCGCTGATAATTTTTTCCATTTCTTGACCCACTTCCCCATCGGTTAAAGTACGATCGTCGGCCTGGAAAACCAGCCGAAAAGTCAAACTCTTGCGCCCTTCTTTAAGATTCGGGTCCTCGTAAAAATCCACCAAATCCACATCGTCCAAAAGCTTGGGAGCTGCCCGCTGCATTTCCTCCAAAATCTGATTTACCCGTAAATCCTTGCGTACCAACAAGGAAATATCTCGCATAATTGACGGGTATTTGGAGATTGGTTCATACTCCTTTTCCCCTTCAATCAACTGAAAAAGTTTCTCCAGATAAATTTCGGCAATCGCTATTCCGTTGGAATTTTTCGGCAAACCGACATACCCTAATACTTGGTGATCCGCTTCAATTCGCAAGCTATTATCCTGATTCAAAAACCGTAAATCCCAATCCAAATCACGCAAAAAACATTCCGTCAGCCCGAGTTGCTGAAGCAATTCGTTAATCAGACCCTTTAATTCAAATATCGGATTTTCTGGCTTGCCGGCGGGTAAATTCTGCTTTAGACCGATTGCTACTCCCAGCATCAGATTTTCTTCAAATTCGTTGTTTTTATCCACAAAAGTTTTTCCGATTTCGAAAATCCTAACGCTATCGTAAAAGCGCAGATTATCCTTGACGTTGCGCATTAAATGCAGAGCCAAGCTCGGCCGCAAATATTGGAAATCGGCGCTGATCGGATTTAAAAGAGAAACCGCTCCCCACCATTTGGGTTCGGCATACTCAACCAATTCCTTACGAGATACAAAAGAATAATTATAAATTTCGCTTAAGCCAAAACCGCGCATAATTTCTCGCACCTTCTCTTTCAATAGAACACTTGCTTCGTTACGCACCGGAATCAACGGAACGCGTGGCGGATTGGCCGGAAGTTTTTCGTAACCATAAAGATTGACGATTTCTTCAACTAAATCTTCAAAGATAGAGATATCGGTCCGTTCCGGCGGCACTTCTACGAATCGCCGACCGGCGGATCCACTAATCTTAAAACCGATTCGTTTAAGGTAATCCACCGCGGTTTTATCTTTCATCTCCAGACCGGCAAGAAGATTGAATCTGTTGATATCAAATTTTAAAACTCGTTTTGGTTCTTTAATAAAACCCGCTTCGTTTATTTCTCCAACTTTGGCCTTGCAAATTTCCTTAAGAAGTTCTGTTGCCCTGCCCATACCAGAATCAACCAGCGTCGGACTCAAACCGTGAGAAAATCGCGCCGAGGCGTCGGTAAAAAGATTGAGCCGCCGCGAAGTTTTATAGATTCCCGCCGAGTCAAAGTTAGCCGCCTCCACGATAATTCTTCTGGTGGCCGGACTGACTTCCGCGCGCTTTCCGCCCTTGACGCCAGCAATCGCGAGCGGGCCCTTTACGTCGGCAATCACTAAATCAGATTCGTTTAATTTTTGGCTTCCTCCATCAATAGTTAAAATTTCTTCGCCGGGCCTTGCCAATCGTACGCTGATTTCTTCCGCGACTAAATTGGCATCAAAGGCGTGAAGCGGCTGGCCTGTTTCCAACATCACGTAATTCATTATGTCCACCACCGCGTTAATCGGCCGCAAACCGCAAGAACGTAAAACGCCCTTCATCCACTCCGGGGAATCGCCGATTCTGGAAATTTCAAAATAACGGCCCGAATAACGACGACACTCTTTTTTTGCCAAAATTTTGATAATCGGTTTATTATTTTTTATTTCTACTTTCGGACTCTTCCCTTTCCAAGGGTTTTTGACGCTACCGTTAAAAACCGCCGCTGCGATTTTGGCGATTCCCCAATGAGAAGAAGCGTCGGAATAACGATTGGCAGGAATGGCGATTTCCAAAGTATCCCCGCCGGCATCCTCGGTTTCAAAGGCGTGAAAATTGAACTTTTCCGCCAATTTGCCCTTGGCAGGAATTCTGGTAGATAATTTTTTGATTAAGGAATAAGAAAATTTCATTAAAAACAACTAGAATTGATTGATAAATCGCAAGTCGCCCGAATAAAACAATCGGATATCGGGAATGTTGTATTTAATCATTGCCAGGCGTTCCAGCCCCAAACCAAAAGCAAAGCCTTGGACTTTTTGGGGATTGTAGCGAACGGCGTCAAAAACCTTCGGGTGCACCATTCCGGCGCCCATTACCTCCAGCCATTTACCGTTTAGGCTGATGTCTACTTCCAGACCCGGTTCCACGAATGGAAAGTAACTGGGCCTGAAACGGACGGGCGTACTCGGACCGAAAAGCTGTTTAAAAAATTCTGTTATTACGTACTTAAAATTGGAGAGATTGACGCGTTCGTCTCCCACCATCAAACCTTCTACTTGATGGAAATTGACTTCATGAGAGGCGGCGGTCGCTTCAAAACGAAAAACCCGGCCCGGAACAATAATTTGAAAAGGCGGCTGGTGTTTTTCCATATACCTAATCTGCATCGGACTTGTGTGAGTACGAAGCAGCATTTTAGAATTTTGTGATTTAAATTTAGAATCCAACCAAAAAGTGTCCCACATATCCCTAGCCGGATGATTCGCGGGAATATTGAGTGCATCAAAATTGTAATGCTCGGTTTCCGCTTCCGGACCTTCAACGACTGAAAAGTTTAAACCAGTGAATATTTCCCGAATACGATTTTCAATAAGAGTGAGTGGGTGTAAATGGCCAACGGTGATTTTTTTGCCGGGCATAGTCACGTCTAAAGTTGGACTTAGCCGAACATCCCTAGATTTTAAATCTCCTAACTTTTTAGCCAACGCCCCTTCTAAATCCCGCCGCAACGCGTTAGCTTCCGTTCCCACTTTCCGCTTCTGAGCAACGGATAAATTTTTCAAAGATCGCAAAACCTTCGTCAACTCGCCGTCTTTTCTGCCAAGATACTGGACCCGAACTACTTCCAGTTCTTTAGCGTCTTTTGAACCCTTAACCGCTTCCAGAGCGGATTTTTTAAGATCGCCAAGATCTTTCATAAATACTATTTTACCCTATCCTGGCAAATAAAAAAACCCTCGACTTTTATTTACGATGCCGCCAAAACCCTATTATCGGTGGAATAAGAGAGATTATAATTATTGCGACAATAGTTAAGGAAAAATTTTCTTTAATAAACGGAACATTTCCGAAAAAGTAACCGCCAAAAACAAAAAGCCCGACCCAAAGAATGCCGCCAATAATGTTATAACCAATGAAATTCCGATAATCCATTTTTCCCACCCCCGCAATAAAAGGAACAAAGGTGCGAATAATCGGAAGAAAGCGGGCAATGATAATGGCTCGCTTTCCGTGTTGGCCGTAAAAATTCTCCGCTCTTGTAAGGTAATTTTTGTTGATTAACGGACGATCTCGTTCAAAAATTTTCTTGCCGACCCGATAGCCAAGCCAATAATTAACCGTATCGCCCAAAATTGCCGCTGCCGAAAGCAATAAGAAGAGCAAAATCGGATCTAAAAATCCTTGAGCCGATAAGACTCCCGCGGCAAACAATAAAGAATCTCCCGGTAAAAACGGCGTAACCACGACGCCGGTTTCCAAGAAAATTACAAAAAAAATCAGAAAGTGACTCCAAAAACCGTAAGTTTGGACAATCGCTCCCAAGCTTTCATCCAAATGCATAATAAAATCAATAAAGGTTTTAAGCACTTTGTTAGATTAACAAAAAATGAGGACATTGTAATGTCCTCATTAAATAATTCGGTCCGGATAATCGGAAAATACTCCGTCGGCGCCAATCATCCTAAACCAGCAGGCTAAAAACGGATTATTAACAGTCCAAACCAGCACCTTGGCATCGGTTTCTTCGTGAGCTTTTTGGATTAACCTCCACCGAGCCGCCATAGCCGAAAAACAAAGATAATCCACCGGGAACATCTGATCACGACCTGAAAACGTCACTGCGCGCTCCGCCCATTCTTTTTCGTAAGCGGCTAATCCTATTTTCAATTTCTTCTCATGTGTTTTCAGCCAAAAAAGGTCTGTCCAAGTTGAAGAACGCGGATAATTATCGTCTTTAGAAAAAGCCGAGACTATTACCGAATCCGCTAACTCATACTTACGAACCAAATCTAAAACCTGCTTGGCAAGGCCCGTCTCTTTTATCTCAATATTGATAATCGTCCGTTTCCCGAATTTTTCTAAAACTTCAGCCAGGGTTGGAATTCGCTCGCTCTGCCCGACATTCAGCTCTCTCAATTCCGCCAGGGTATGATTGCGAACAAAACCAACGCCATTAGTAGTTCGATCTAGGGTTGCGTCGTGAATCACAACAATTTCACCATCTTTAGAAGCCCTAATATCAAACTCAATGGCATCCACCCCTAAACTCAGAGCTTTTTCAAACGAACGTATTGTGTTTTCCGGTTCATATCCGCGGGCGCCGCGGTGCCCGATCTTCAGAAAAGACATTTTTCACCTTTCAAAAATCCGGCTCCATACTAACATATTTATAACGAAATGTAAAAGGTTATCTTAAAATTTTTGCCGCCTCATCCGGATCCACTACGTTTATTTCCACGCCCGTGCCTAATTCAAAGCCCGCTTTAACGGTAACTTTTGGAATGATTTCGATGTGCCAATGATAATGCCGATAATTTTCCTTATTTTGCATCGGTGCGGTGTGGATGAAAAAATTGTAATCGGGATCATGCAAATTTTTTTCCACTTTTGCCAAAGTCCGACGCAGCACATCCACGACAGAGGCCATATCGCTGTCATAAGTGTTTTCAAAATATGGCAAGTGTTTCTTGGGAAATACTCTAATTTCAAACGGGCTACGCGAGACAAACGGCGCGAAAGCTATCGCTCCTTCGTTTTCAATGATAACGCGCTTTTTATCCGCTCGTTCCGATTCTATCATTAAGCAATGAACGCATTTTTTGTGTTCGCGATAAAACCGTCCGGAACCCTGAAGCGAGTGATTGACGTCGGGCGGAACCACCGGCAGAGCAATCAACTGATAATGGGGATGATATACCGAAGCGCCGGCCGAAGGCCCCCAATTGTGAAAAGTAGAAATATAAGCAATGCATTTATCATCACTAAGCATCAATGAACGGTCGCGAAAAGCTTGAAAAACTAAATTTGCCTGTTCGCCGGAAAGATGGACAAAATTTTTGTTGTGGTCGTAAGTAACGATAAGATCATGGTGGCCGCTGCCGGGCAAAATTGAGTACGGACCGCGCCGAATTGGCTTGCCGCATAATTGCCGGTGAACTAATGCCGGATATTTATTTTCTAAGACCTGTAATGCCCAATGATGCTGGTTAGGATAAGTCAAAATAGGCGGTTTATTACCGGATTTTTGTAAATCCTCAAACGGGCAGTTTTTCTTGGAAACTTTTTTCCTTTTAGGAACATCATTCAGTAACTGCTGAGGCCTTTTGGCTCGTCCGGGAGCAATTACTATCCAGTCTCCGGAAACCGGGTCTTGTCTAAGTTCAGAATTCTTCATTTTAACCTGTTGTAATAATACCACTCCAAAACATCCTTTGCGATTGGAACGGCATTTAAGCTTCCTTCTCTGGCATTCTCAATTAATACCAGAATAGCAATCTTTGGAGGTCCCTCCTCCTCCGAAATCCCGGCGGGTAAATAACCGACGAAAAAGGCATTGGTTTTGGTATTGTTTGCAACCTGCGAACTGCCGGTCTTGCCAGCAGCAGAAACCGGCAAGGAGGCCAGCATATTGGCGGTGCCGTAGTATTTCTGCACCGCGTCGCGCATACCTTCTTGCACATTACTTAACTCATCCTTCCAATCAGAATAGTCAAACAAAACGCTGGACGCGCCGCTGTTTACAAAATGCGGCTGATAAATTTTGCCGCCATTGGCTATAGAAGCGGTAAAATTCAAAAGCTGGAGCGGCGTTACGAGTAGATCCCCTTGTCCGATAGTGACGTTATAAGTATCGCCAATTCTCCAAATTTGGCCGGTGCGCTTTTCTTTTTCTTCCGGGTTTGGCAAAAAACCGGAATTTTCCTCAGGCAAGTCCACTCCGGTTTTTTCCCCAAGTAAAAATTTTTTCCAATAATCAATTAAACGCACGATGCCTAATCCTTTTAGGCCCTCAAACCCGCCTCCTACTTCATAAAAATAAACGTTGCTGGAACGAGCGAGGGCCGAATAAATGTCTACCCAGCCATGCGCCTTCCAATCCAGAAAACGGCTGGGATGCTCTTTGTCGTAAGGATTCGGAATTTCAATGAAACCGGCAGAAAAAATTTGAAATTTCGGATCCACGATTTTTTCTTTTAAAGCGGCCAGGGCCACCATTGTCTTGATGGTGGAACCGGGGGTATACGTGCCGGAAATTGCCCGGTTGAAAAGCGGCTGATTGCTGGCCTTAAGATATTTTGATACTTGATTGTTATCAAAACCCGGCAAGCTAATAAGGGCAAGAACCTCTCCGTTGCGCGGATCAATAGCCAAACCCACGCCCGCTTCCCTGCCTAAACTGGCCAAGCCGCTTTGAAGCCGCTGGTAGAAAAACTTTTGCAGATCGGCATCTATAGTTGTAGTCAGATCAGAACCGGCGGCCGGTTCTCTGGTAACTTTTTGATCCAACGGCTTTCCGTCCACGTTCCGATAAATAATCAATTCACCGTCAGCTCCCCGCAGTAGATTATCGTACTGGGCCTCCAATCCGGATTTTCCGACAATACTATTATCTTCGTCCGAAACCCCGACATACCCGAGAATATGACTGAAGGCCGGACCGTCGGGATATTTGCGAATATAATCATCTTCGATCTGAATCGCCGGCAGATTCAAACTCCGTAATTGAATGGCTTGGCTCAAAGAAATATTACGCGCGATCGGGATAAAAGTTTTTTTTTCTAAATCGGCTCGGCTGATCATTGTTTTAAACCCTTCCGGGGAAATATTAAAAATCTCCGCAAGTCTGACAATTAAAGCTTCGGATTCGCCAGGACTTTTTAAAATTTCCACGGCATTTACGAATGCAGTGAAAGAGCTTGTGTTTTCCGTCAACGGTTTTCCAAAACGGTCCAAAATAATACCCCGCGGAGCCGGCATATCGATTTGTTTATTGACGTTCGCGCCGGCGCGACTGACATAAAAATCGCCTTTGAAAAAAATTAAAAAAACCGCTCGGCTTAGTATTACCAGACCGATAGCTATCACCGCCAACGCCACCAACAAGAACGTTTGACGAGAAAGCGGCAACTCTAAGTAGTCCGGCTCATTGCGATGTTCGTTAAAAACTAAATCCTCGACATTAAGTTCGCTGGCCATGACAATATCAACATCCTTCCCAATTGAAGGCTGCGACCTTGTGCCTGATTTCTAGGCGCGCGAGCGAAGAAATAGACTCTATTCTGAGCGAGCGCAACAACAAAATCAGCCAAGGTCGCGCCTCCCGTCCAGGTAATGAAATTTTGCCCACTGCCTTTGTTGCTCGGGCTTGTAATAGAGTCTATTACTACGCCCTCGCGTCGTGGCATTGAAGCAAAATTTCTATTATCAATTGTGGAAGATATTGATTTTGTCATGGCTCCATTCTTCAAATATTTTAAAAATAATTGTTCCCAATACTACATTATAAACTAACTCGCCAATCACGATTTGCGAATTAGCCGCAATAAAACCCGGAGAAGCAAGAAGATAAAATAAAATTGTTCCGCCTCCGATTAACAGAATATTATTAATAATTGGCTTCCATTGCAATCGCCGCCCCATCACGAAAGATGCCAATGACAAACCGGCCATAATCAGCGAATCAACCTCGAAACTAGCCCGAAATTTTAAGCCAATCAACGCGGCTACTACCAAAAAAATATAGGAAGCTAAATCGGCGGCGAAAAAAGAAACCGAGACTAAACTCGCCAGCGCTAAATTTGGCTTGATGCCATAAACGTTTAAAAGGCCGGTATTTTGTAAAATAACAGCCAACACAACCGTCAACAGCAATATAAAAAACCTACCTTTTTTCATGCCAATCCGATAAAAGCGCCGCGTCTTTTAATGAATTAAATTGATAGTCCAGGCGCAGACTGGCCTCTTTGAAAGAACTATCTGCCGGATCGTTTATTTCGGCAATATTGCCGATCTTCATCCCGTACGGAAAATCCGCGCTAGCCGAATAAACAACGTCATTTTCTTTAACGGCCGCGGCTTTATCGATCAAAGTTAGGCGCGGCTCTTGAGCGCCGATTAACAACGCTTCGATTTGATGACTGCCTACCCGCACCGGCAGAGAAAAATTTTTATCAAAAATCGTCTGAACCACGCTGTAATCTCCTGCCGCCTCAATAACCTTTCCAAGTAGAATATTACCATCAACGGTAACCGGCGTTCCTAATCCTATGCCACTCATCGAACCGGCATTTAAAGTAATCAGATTGCGATAATTAAACGGGAAAGTAGAATAAATTTTGGCGATAATAACTTGGCGGCCATTTTGAGTTATCGTTTGCGGCTTTTCAAACGGCGTAAGCGAAACAACGGCAGCTAAACGGTTTTTTGTGGCGGTTAAAAAATTTCCAAAAAAAGCGGTTCCGACAAGGCCGAGAATAATCAATATCCATAAATACCTGGACATTTTAGATGCGAATATCGCGCGGCCGAAGCGGATTGTCTAAAACTTGCTGATATTTCGCCAGATTCTCCACAGCAATACCGGTGCCGCGGACAACGCAGGTAAGAGGGTCGTCAACTATATTGGCCGCTATGCCCAATTCCCGCGACAAAAAGACATCCATACCTTTCAATAAACTACTACCGCCGCAAAGATGCAGGCCGCGTTTGTAAATATCGCCAGCGAGTTCCGGCGGAGAAATTTCGATAACCTCTTTGACTGCGTCTAATATTGTTTTGAGCGACTTCATAATTGCCGCCCGAACATGTGTTTCGCGAACAATCACTTCCCTGGGTAATCCCGTAGCCAGATCGCGGCCGCGAACCGGCATTTCTAATTTTTCATTTTGGGGAATGACCGAACCGATATGAATCTTAAGCTCTTCCGCGGTTGGTTCACCGATAGCCAATCGAAACTCGTCCCGAACGAATTGGATAATATCGTTTGTCAATTTGTCGCCGGCAATCTTCAAACTTTTGGCATTAACCGTCCCGCCCATTGAAATAATAGCTACTTCAGTTGTGCCTCCCCCGATATCAACAATCAAGTTGGCAACTGGCTCATCAATCGGCAAACGAGCGCCTAAAGCGGCGGCCAACGGTTCTTCTATGACATATGCCCGGACCACGCCGACTCCCATCACCGCGTCTTCTACCGATTTACGCTCCACCTCCGTCAAGTTACTCGGCACGCCGATAACCGCTTTTTGAAAATTATAAAAAATTTGCGCGCCCCCGAGTTTTTTTAAGTAGTGACGCAACATTTCTTGCGCCATTTCAAAATCGGAAATCACTCCATTAATGAGAGGCCGGATAATGTTTATATGCGACGGCGTCCGCCCAATCATTTTTTTCGCTTCCGTACCAATCGCCAACACCTGATTAGTTTTGGAATTGACCGCCGCGATGGACGGTTCATTAACCATAAGACCGCGCCCGGCAAGATAAATAAGAGAGTTGGCGGTACCAAGATCAATCCCGACGTTTTTTGAAAAAATCGCGAGTGGGCTTTTCATAAATCAAAAGTATTTTACAAAATTATTTAAGTTTTAACAACTCCTTCGACGTCACTAACTTTGTTTTGTCCGAACCGCGTCTTTTTAACTCAATTTTACTGCCGGTTTTTTCGCTGACAACGGCTCGCCAAGTTATCCCGATCAGGTCCGCGTCGGCAAATTTTTCCCCAACTGAAACATCGCGGTCGTCGTATAATACTTCTACGCCGGCTTTTTGAAGTTGATTATAAAGTTTGTCTAACGGTTTATTGATACCGATTAAATGAATCGCGAATGGCGAAACTGATTTGGGCCAGATCATGCCTTTGGCGTCGTTATAAATCTCAATCAAGGTAGCGAGCAATCGCGTTGGGCCGATTCCATAAGACCCCATAATAATCGGCGCTTTTGCGCCTTGCGCATCGGTGTATTGCAATCCAAAAGCGTCTGAATACCTGGTACCAAGCTTGAAAACATTAGCGACCTCAATAGCCGCCGACTCCAGTACCTCGCTATCGCATTTCGGACAACGATTGCCGCCACGCACTACGGCAATTTCCTTATTTTGGGCAAAATCGCAGGCAACGCAATGAATCACGGTATCTTCCCCTACCGGAGCAAGTACCTGAAATTCATGCGTGTATTCTTTCGTAAAAGCGCCGCCGGAAGCCTCGGTTAATTTGGCTTTTAACGAAAGCTGCTTGAGAATTTTTTGATAAGCGCCGATAACTTTTTCGTAATAATTATCGAGGTTTTCTTTATTGGCGTGAAAACTGTAAAGATCTTTCATCATAAATTCCCGGCCGCGAAGAAGCCCGCTCTTGGCCCGAGGTTCCGCCCGGAATTTATTTTGGATTTGATAAACGCCCAGCGGCAAATCTTTATAAGAACTTACAAAATGGGTTGCAACGGCGGTTATCGCTTCTTCGTGGGTCCAGCCCAACCCAAAATCTTCGCCAAACGGCGATTTAAATTCATAAGCAACATCGGTGTGCCATCGTTTGGATTTTTCCCAATATTCCTTGGCAATCAACGCCGGCATCAATAATTCTTGAGCGCCGATGGCATTCATCTCTGCTCGAATAATGGCATTCATTTTATTCAAGACTCGCCAGGCGAGCGGCAAATAAGTATAAACACCGGCGGACATTTTGCGGATATAGCCGGCGCGCGTAAGCAATTTGGCGTTAATCGCCTCTTCTTCTTTTGGCGAGGTTTTCTGGGTTTTTGTGAACAGTTCTGATTGTCTCATAACGTATCTCGATTATATTAAGTTTTTGTCACTCTGTAAAATGGATATTTAAAAACCCCTCCGATAATTATCGGAGGGGTTTTTGCGCATTGGCATTGAAAGTTTCTTGTTTGTTTCTCAATGCGTCGTCGCAAAAATTTTTGTAATACCGCTCTTCGGCTTCCTTACCCAGTCCGCCGAGATGAAACGCGCGGCGAGCCGGCAATACGAATCCCATGTCAAAAAGATGGAGAGCAAGCGAACGGGCGCCAATCGTAAATTTCAGTTCTTCATAAGCGTCCAAGATAGCGGATAGCTCCTTGAAGGTTTGGGAGTCCATGGAGGGGCTTTGTTCTTTTTTCAGCTTTTCAAAAAAGCGCAGGGAGATTTTTCGGGACAGTGCCTTGATTCGCTCCGGATCGCCAAGAAAATCCGCGCCGTCAATTTCTTCCCGCAAATCCCGCGATTGTTCAAGACGGTTTTCCAACTGCAGAATAACCAATGCCGACTTAGGACTCCGGTCCGCGAGCCGATAAGCGATCAATATATCTCTCATTCGGACCGATGCGTCATCAACCGCTCCCGCCAGACACTCCGTTATTGAACGGTCAATGGGAATTCCGGCCTTTGCCACTCGCCGATAGCCCTCAACCGCCGCCCGGTAGTAATCGCCCCTCAAATAAGAACGGCGCAGGTAGCTTCGCAACGCGGAATAAGCGTACTTGTTCCAAAGTTCTGACTTAGCATCTTCGCCTGCTTCTTCGACAAGATACAGGACGTCAGTAATATCATCGGATCGCGCGAGAAGCCGGTCGCGATAAGCGACGGCGTATTGCTTGGGAAAACTTAGGCCGAAACAACGAAATTCCGGAACGATTTCGTTAAGCGGAATTTCCTGTTTTCGCACAAAATCTTCCATCACCGACGCAAGCACCGCCTTATCGGGAATCGGAAGTTGTAAATCGGCATATGCCCCTCTAATTCCCCGCCCATCTAACGGAAAGTAATTGTCCAAATAGGACGCAAACAGGCGCTTCTGCACGGACGCGGGAATGGCCGCGCCTTTTGCGGCAACAACTCCGTAAATTTGCGCGAAGTTGCTGAAAATGGAACTCGATTGGTCGGTGGTTTGCAAGAAAAATTGCTCGTCCAGCCAAACGCGAACCGTGTCGGGCTTGATGCCGGAGGACAAACGAACGAAAACAGTAAAATAATCATTGAACGACCGCCCGAGCAATGCCTGCAATTCTTCCGCCGTAATTACATTCGGAACGACGCTTTGGAGCCAGTAGAAACTCTCAATCCAACTGTACTCGTAATATTTCTTGCCAACTTTTTTCAGTTCCACTTCGTTGATGATGCGGTGTTTTAAAATAATTCTGACGAATTCCTGATAGCGTCTGTTGATATAATTGGTCGCCTGGACTGAATCTCGGACGCCATAAGAAAGAATGCGCTTCGCCAAAGTATAAAAAGCCGCGTCGTCCAGCTTAACCGGTTCGTGAATGACATTGCCATTTCCATCCTCGCAGGAAATAAAATACTTTCTGGTTATTCCTTTTGGCGGCGGATTAAGCTCGTAATCCGTGCCGATGCTAGCCGTAGGCCCCCTATCTTGAAGTGACCAATACAAGTCTGGAAGAACAATCTGGATTTCTTCCTGGTGTTGGGGCACTATTTCCTGACTTGAGGATTTGGTCTGCGCGAAACCGATGAACAGAACCAAAACAACAGCAATCCGCGCCATCGGAACCTCCACACAACAGCTTTTCAAGGTACACCAAACTGGCTACATAATACCCCTAAAAAATAGTGATAGCAAGCGCCGGAAGCGCTAAAAAAGATGGATGATGTCGCTGATAGTTACGGCAAGCATTAATGTAATTAAGATAATGAAACCCATAGTGTTAGCGACGTTCTCAAAGTTTTGGGAAAGCCGCTTACCTTTTATTTTTTCAAAAGCGATAAAAAGCAGACGGCCGCCGTCCAAAGCCGGAAATGGCATTATATTTAAAACCGCCAAATTCAAAGAAATAATGGCAATTAATTGCGTTAGATACAAAAAACCAAGCGCGCCGGCTTCGGTTGCAATGCCGAAAAGTCCGATTGGCCCAACAACATCTATTGCAACTCGTCCCTGCGTCAATAATCCCCAAAACAAATTTAAAAAGGCGGCTATAATCCCTCCCACAACAAAAATAGCGGATTTAAATCCTTCGGCAAACGCCCGGAAAAATGAATAGCGCGGCACTCCCGCTTCCACTACCCCGACGCCAAGCGCGGCATCCTCTTCCAAACGAGGCATCGCGGTAATATTAAGTTCTTCGCCTCCCCGCTGGATTGTCAGGGTTATTTCTTGCCCACGATTCTTAGCCACGAAATCAACAAAGTCATGAGCGGTTTTAAAACCTTTTACCTGGTCCTCCGGTAAAATACCCGCCCGAGCGGCGGGGCTGTCGGAAAACACTTCAGAAATCAGAACTACTTGCGGCGTGCCGATTAAAAAAATCACGGACAATAAAAACCAGCCAAGTATAAAATTCATTAAAACTCCGGCCGCGATTATTGCTGCTCGCCGCCATGCCGGTTGCACAAAAAAACTACGCCCCAGATTAGCTTTTTGCTCTACATTTGTCGGCGCGGCTTTGTCGGCGGTTAAAGAAACTGGAGCATTTTCGCCGAACATCTTAACGAATCCCCCAAACGGCAAAAGATTGATTGAGTAAACCGTCTCGCCGATTTTCTTGGCGAAAATCCGCGGAGGAAACCCAAAACCAAACTCCTCGACTAAAAGGCCGGAAAGTTTGGCAACTAAGAAATGCCCGAATTCATGAATTAAAATCAAAAAGGCAATACCGGCAAAAACAGCCAAAATAACCATTATTCGTTAATCTCTTTAATTTTTCCGTTCAAGAGATTATCAAGTTCAACGTTAATTTTATCCACCGCGTCCTGATTCTGCTTTTTAAATTTGAATTTTTGGTCTTCGCTGATTTTCTTTTCTTTAAAACCGGCGTCTATTTTTTTATTGACGTCTTCGCGTAAGTTACGAACTCTGATTCTAACCTGCTCCGTCAAAGATTTGATAAGCTTGGATAACTCCTGGCGGCGTTCATCGGTCAGCGTTGGTAAATTGATGCGGATAAGATTTCCATCCGTATTGGCGGTCAAGCCCAAACCGGAAGTTTCGATTGCCTTGGAAATAGGTCCGACGGCCGCCTTATCCCAAGCACTGATGTCTATTTCGCGCGGCGGAACAATCGAAATAGAACCAAGCTGTTTTACGGTTAGTTGCTGTTCCATATAATCCACTTTGATATTCTCCACTAATTTTGGACTAGGACGATTGGTGCGAATACCGCTTAGTTCGGCTTTCAGGCCTTCGGCAGCCGATTTAAGATTTTTTTCCTGCTCTTTTATTAAGGTTTCCATAAATGACAATTACGCCGTTTTATTTGCAGACAATCGGCAAAAAGTACAGCAAAATACCGGCAAAAATGATTAACAAAAGTAATCCAAACGCTTTTTCCATGCCTTAATTCTATAAATTTATAATCAAAAAAGCAATTGAATTTAAGGCAGGCCAACAAGAGCCGCTTCCATCTGCAAGCGTTTATTGACGTTAAGCTGCTCAATTAAAACCCATCTCTTTAAAAGTTCTTTGCCAACCTTATAATTTTTGATTTTATCCCGCCATAAAAAAACGAACAGGGCGGCGACAAAATTCTCCAGACCCGCCTCGTCTTCCAAAATTTCCTTGATTATTTCTTTGCGTATTGCCAATGAAGATTTCAAAAATCGCTCCGCGATTTTTGCGGTTTCCGTATCGCCGTCGAACTTTCTCGCACCGGCAACGAATATTTTTTGAAAACGAGAAACTAAAGCCGGCAAGAGTACTTCCGGATCACGAACCAATAAAATAATTAAAGCGTGAGTCGGTGGCTCCTCGGCTATTTTTAAAATCGCATTTTGGGCGGGCAGAGTAAGACGATCGGCGTGATCTATTACTAGAGTGCGATTCGGAGCAATTGCCGGTTTCTGCCATAAAAAATGCTGTGAGGAACGAACAAGATCAATCCCCGCTTCTTGCCGCGCGTCAATAATAAAACTATCCGATAAAATACGGTCGCCAACCTCCCATTTTTTGTTTTCCAAATAGTTCGCCAATTCTTGCGCCAGACGGGTTTTTTCCGACTCCGAATCATGGCCGAATAAAATATAGCCGTGAAAAAGCGCCGCCCGATCCGCCAGGCGCTTGAAATCTTTTTTTAATTCAGCGATAGAAGCCATTACTAAAATTTTATAATTTTTTAGTTTTCGGTCTCAAGGATTTTTCCTCCCTAATATCTTCCGGACCGAAAACGCACAATAGGCCATTTTCTTTAGTCAGATACTTTATAATAACTGCCATTGCGTCTTCGTATTTTAACGCCTTTATTGCCTTTAAGTAATTATCCGGACTAAAAAGATTGCCGGTGGTTATGAAACCATCACCTAAAAATTCAGCTTCTTGTACGACACTGGACTCTTCCACTGCCCGCAGGCCCTCTATTCTGCCTTTCGCAGTGTCAAAATCTTTTTTAGTAAAATTAGTATGCAACGCGTCCATTATCCCCAACAGGACTTCAACGGTTTTCTTTGGCTTACTCGACGCGGTGCTAATTCTAAAATTACCATTATCCGTATACCAAACATTTACAGCATTGGCGCCATACACAAGGCTGTGTTTAACTCGCAACTCCCGCATAAGAACAGAGGTGAAACCATAACCTAAAAAATTTGCGATAATCTCTAGTGCTGGCCAAACCTTCTCATCGTTAAAACCGGGATTGTAATAATTAAGAAAAATATGACTGTGCGGCGTATTTGTTTTTTTATAGTAATAACTAGATTTTAGAGAAGCCACACTTCCTTTATCATTTATGACCTCGGCTGCCTGCCAATCGCCAAAACATTTTTCGGCGATGCTAACTATTTCCTTATACTTAATATCACCACAAACAATAAGCGCTGAACGCTCCGGTATTAAGTATTTTTCTTTGAAACGGCGCAGAGTTTCACTGGTGGCTTTTTTAATACTTTCTTCTGATCCAAGCGCGTACTTCGAAAGGGGGTGTCCTTCGAAAACTTTTTCCAGATTAAAAATATAAGAGGCTGTTTCGGGATTAGAAAAAGTCCTATGCATTTCTTCCACAATAACTGGCTTTTCTTTTTCAAGCACGTCGGGTTTTAATAAAGCGTTACGAATAATCTCGGCTATCAATTCAATCAGAATATTCCTATGTTTCACCGCAGCTTGCGCCACAAAACGCAGCCCCTCGCTGCCTGTAAGGGCATTTTTATATGATCCTAGGTTATCAAATTGTAAATTCAACGAAAAAATATCCGGGTATTTTTTAGTGCCTTTGAGCATCAGATGCTCAAGAACATGCGCGTATCCCCATTCGCCATTACTTTCGAATCTAGAACCGGACTTTGACCAAAACTGAACGGCAACGTCAGGGGCGTCTTTTCTTGATGCGGTGATGACCGAAAGTCCGTTCTTTAATTTTGTTGCTTGGTATTCTGACATATTAGGGAATTATAACACGGGCAAAATTTAAAAGAGGCACGGAAACGTGCCTCTTTGTCTGCTAAAAGCGCTTCGGTGGCGCCGGGGACGGACAAGGCGTGAACGGCGGAATCGGCTCACTGGGAGGACGCCGGTTCATCAGTTTCTTTATACAAACCTCCAGATGTGCCCATGTAGCGCAAACAAAGACGATCCTTGTTTGAACGCTATCGTCTACTTGTTATAGTAAACCAAACAAATTTTATCAACACTTTTTACCTTTTGTTAAGCAAAGTTCTCTTATAAACTTCCAAGTGATTCAAAATCAGGCCGGTTCCCTTAGCAACGCAAAACAGCGGCTCCTCGGCGACGTAAGACTGCACGCCCGTCATTCTTTTAAAAAATTCGTCCAGGTAATTGATGTGCGCTCCGCCGCCGGACAAAATCAGGCCCTTTTCCATAATATCCGCCACCAGCTCCGGCGGCGTATTGTTAAAAACCCCCTGCACGGAAGTGGCAATATCCAAAAGATGAGGATTTAAAGCTTCGGCAATTTCATTGGAATTAATCACTAAATCTCTAGGCAGGCCGGAAACCTGATCCCTGCCACGCAATTGATATTCTTTTTTCTCCTTGGTTGGCAACGCCGAACCAATTTCTATTTTTACCGCTTCGGCGCTTTGCTCTCCGATAATCAGAGAGTATTTCCTTTTGATGTACTCCATAATGGCTTGATCAAACTTGTTACCGGCCACCCGCAAACTGGACCAGGAAACAATCGCTCCCAGAGCGACTACGGCCACTTCGGAGGTGCCACCGCCGATGTTGATAATCATATTTCCGGAAAAGGAATTGATAGGAATACCGGCGCCCAAAGCGGCCAGGATCGGCTCTTTGACGATATAGGCTTCCTTAGCGCCCGCTTCCCGGGCGGCGTTTACGACCGCGCGTTTTTCGTTTGGAGAAATACCGGCCGGCACCGAAAGCACTACTTCCGGCTTAAAAATATTGAAAGAGCCCGTCGCCTTGTGTATAAAATACCTGAGCATCGCCTTTGTTATGTAATAATCGGCGATGACCCCCTCTTTAAGCGGCCTGTAAGCAACTATACTGTCAGGAGTGCGACCTATCATTTCTTTAGCTTCCCGTCCAACCGCTAAAACAGTGTTATCGGGAACACTTAAAGCAACGATAGTCGGCTCATTTATGATAAAACCGCGGCCCGGCACAAATACGATTGTGTTTGCGGTTCCGAGATCAATACCAATTTTTCTAGTGAGCATTATTTTAAATACTTTTAACTCTTCGAATATCCGCGCCCAACCGGCGCAGTCTTGTGTCGATCTTTTCGTATCCGCGATCAATCTCTTCTACTCCTTCGATGGTGGATTCTCCGTCGGCAGTCAAGGCGGCAATAAGATGAGCAATACCCGAACGCAAATCCCTCACTACCAGACGAGCCGGCTGTAATTTTATCGCACCACGAATGATTGCCCCGTGATTAAAATTTTTATCTTTGAAACGGCAGGTAATTTCTCCTAGACACTTCGTCTGTACTGTAATATCAGCGCCCATTAAATTCAAGTCATGGGTGTAGCCGAACCGATCTTCGTAAATAGTTTCGTGAATACTGGAAACTCCTTCGGCTTGAGTCAGCAACACCGCCATTGGCTGCTGCCAGTCGGTCATAAAGCCCGGATGCGTATCGGTTTCCAAATTTATGGGTTTAAGCGGCTGTGAACTTACGCGCCAAAATTCTATGCCGTTGTTTGTAACTCGATATTCTCCGCCGATCCGCCGCAATGTGTTTAAAAAAGTTATTAAGTCCGCCTGGCGAGCGCCTTTTACTAAAACTTTCCCGCCCGTTGCAACGGCCAGACACGCGAAAGAAACCGCTTCATTGCGATCGGGCAAAACCGAGTGTTCTACTCCCCGTAATTCTTTAACGCCATCTATATAGATCATTCGGTTGGTGCCCAACTCAATAATCGCGCCCATTTTCTGCAACATTATTATCAAATCCAGTATTTCCGGCTCCGTAGCCGCGTTTTGAATCGTGGTTCTGCCTTTTGCCAAAACTGCCGCCAGAATAGTATTTTCCGTTGCTCCAACGCTCGGATAACGAAAAGTAATTTTGGCGCCTTTTAAACCGTTTTTTGCCGAAGCGACATAACGATCGTTCAAAGATTTTATCGTGGCGCCCATAGCGGTCAGGGCGCTGACGTGAATGTCTACCGGGCGCGGACCGATTTTATCTCCTCCTAAAATCGGCACTTCTGCTTCTCCGACCCTTGCCAAAAGCGGACCGAGCGCCAGAATTGGAATTCTATTTTTACGGCTAAGTGAAACTACTCTGGGATTTTTTATTGTGGAAGTTTGGATTTTTAATACATCGCCGGTTCTGGAAATCTTACTACCTATTGATTGGCAAAGCTCCTCGGTAATTTTACTATCTCCGATATCGGGAGAGTTACTCAAGAAACACGGCTCCGAAGTTAAAATGGATGCCACCATCATTTTAGTGGCCGCGTTTTTAGCGCCAGCGAGCTTAATTTCGCCTTCCAACGCCTGACCGCCGTTGATTATAAACTTCATTGTCTTTTATTATAGTAAGTGTATGAATTCGAGAACTAGAAATCAACTCTTGCGATTTTTTGTTATTTTGTTTTTTATTCTCGGACCATCCGTAATTTTGTTTGCTTATGGTTGGCGACTGGATTGGTCGCATTTTCGAATAGTGAAAGTCGGTGGAATTTTTTAAAAAAACCCGGATGGAGTTTTCTTTCTAGAATTAGATGACCGCGAACCCCTGAACGCGCAATTACTTGGCAAGAACATACAAAAATACGTCTACGATGACGACCGTTTGTATCTTCTAAATAACGCTGGGATTACTTATTTCGAAATTTAAGGCGATTAAAAAACACGAATAACGATCCGCCGATTAAATCAGCAAATAAATCCGTTAAAGTATCAGATATAGTCATCGGCAGATTCTTATTACCGAATATCCAAGCCATAACATCGTTCAGAAAAAGGTATTCGGAAAATTCCCACAATAACCCGATTAATGCCACGAAACCTATAATTAAAATCGGATTTTTTTCGTTTTTATAAAGCCAACCGCACAACAGCGCCGCCCACGCGCCGCCCATAGTATGGAGCACTGTATCGTACCAGGGAAAAATGGCGTACAGGCCAAAAAACATGGCAAGCACATTCAAGCCCTGCACCAGGAAAAATCCGTAAATTATCGCTTTGCCCATTGAGGAGCGCGACGAGCTTTCTTGAGCCCGTACTTCTTACGCTCAACCATACGAGCATCGCGAGTAAGGAAACCGGCCTGTTTTAAAACGGGCCGATAACTTTCATCAAACTTAACCAAAGCGCGGGCGGTGGCGTTTCGGACCGCTTCAGCCTGGGCATTAATGCCGCCGCCGGAAACTTTAACCGAGGCGCCCATCTTATCTTGAAGATTTAAAGTCTTAATAGACGCAATGGCCGCCGCCCGATTTCGTTCAGATTTGAAATACTCTTTATAATCCCTGTCGTTAACTGTAAAAACATTTTTTGTTTCCGAAACCCACGCATAGGCGTTAGCGGTTTTCCTGCCGCCCCGGGCTTGAGTATATCGGGATGCGGGTTTTTTTTGATGAATTGCAGCTTTTGGTGTGGCCATGATTATTTTTCTATTACAAGACGGTTCATTCGCTTTTGTTTCAAAAAGTTTTGGGGCAACATTCGTTTGACCGCTAAACGTAAAATTTCGTCCGGCGCTTTAGCGAAATATTCTTTATAAATCCGCTCCTTAAGATGGCCCATGTAACCGGTGTGGCGATAATAGATTTTTTGAGTGGATTTCTTTCCGGTTACCACGATTCGCGATGCGTTTTTAACCACCACTTTATCAGTACCGGGATTGCGCGGTTCGTAATCGGGGTGAAGCTTACCCTGTAAAATCTGAGCGATTTGCGAAGCCAATCTGCCAAGCCGTTGATTCGTAGCATCAATTACGTGCTGAGTGTTAGTCATGGTTTATTTAACAAATTCAATAATAGCTAACTGAGTTGCGTCGCGTTTTCGGCTTTTAGATTCTTTAATAATGCGGAGATAGCCGCCTGCTCGAGTTTTATAACGAGGCGCGATATCGTAATACAGCTTCTGGGCCGCTTGCTTTGGAAGCCGGGACAATAAAATTCTGAAAGCCGCCAATTGCTGTTTTTTCGCAAGAGTAACCAAATGCTCCACTACCGGGCGGATTTCTTTAGCCCTCATTATAGTGGTCTCCATTTTTTCTTTCATTATTAAGTTGTTTGCCAAGCCCTTCACAAACGATCGTCGAAGTCCGGCTGTACGATGAAATTTACGCATTGCTCTTTTTGGTTGTTTTTTTAGCCGCTTTTACTTTCTTGGGTTTTTCGGTTTCGGACGCTTCGGATTTTTCGGTTTCTTTCACCTCAACGCCGGAAATTTTAACAAAGTGGTCTTGCAAAATATTACTGGCCTTTCTTAAGGCGGCGGAGGGGGTGATGCTTCCATCGGTTTCCATCATCAACCGCACGCGGTTGTAATCAGCGCGTTCGCCAACCCGCATATTTTCTACGACAAAATTAACCTTGCTGACCGGCGAAAATAAAGCATCGAGGGCGATTGTTCCAATCGGCAATTTGTCGCCCTTGCGAGCGTCTACCGGCAGATACCCCAACCCTTTTTCCACGGTAATTTCCATATCCAATTCGGCGCTTTTGCCGGTTAAGGTGGCAATATGAGCGTCGGGAGTTATTAAATCAACTTGAGAGTTGGTTTTGATGTCAGCGGCGGTTACCTCTTTTTCGCCCTTAATTCTCAGAACTAAAACTTGCGGCTCATCGGTATGTATCCGAAATCGGACTTTTTTCAAATTAAGCCCTAATTCTACTATGTCCTCGTTGACGCCTTCCAGCGTAGAAAATTCGTGACTGACTCCCTTAATTTTAAATTGGGTAATGGCCGCACCGGGTAATGAAGAAAGCAAAACCCGCCTTAAGGCGTTGCCAACCGTTAAACCATAACCGCTGTACAAACCCTCAATTTCAAAAACACCCTCTTTATCGGTTTCCGAAACCTTTTTTATTCCGACTGTCTCGCTTAAATATTGGTATTCCATAATTTTATTTGTATTTTATATTTTATTTACTATAGTAATCGACGACCATATTGACGTCAAACGGGATTTCAAAATCCTTCGGCGCCGATAAAACCTTGCCTTCCAGTTTTACCAAGTCCAATACCAGCCAAACCGGAGGTTCGTATTTCTTTAGGCGCTCTCCCAAGTCTTTGAGAAGCAGGTGATCATTGGATTGCGGCCTGATAGTAATCGTGTCTCCCACCCTTACTTGATATGACGGGATTGTCACCTTACGGCCATTAACCAAAATGTGGCCATGACCTACCAGCTGACGGCCCACCGAACGCGAAGGAGCGATTCCCAAACGATATACCGCGTTATCCAGTCGCCTCTCTAAAATGCTTATTATCATCTCGCCGGTCACGCCGGGATTTTTAGAAGCTTTTTTAAATACCAGCTCCATTTGAGCTTCGCGAATGCCATACGTAAAGCGTATTTTTTGTTTTTCTTTTAATTGCTGGCCGAACTCGGAAAGCATTTTGTAAGCTTTGCCGTGAAGACCCGGGCGTTGTGGACGACGAACGGTAACGCACTTGGGAGAATTACATCGCTCGGCTTTTAAAAAAAGTTTTGTTCCGAGAGATCTTTCTTGTTTTTCTTTTGTATTAAACATTGTTTTTTATTTATATCCTTCGAACTTTTGCCGGTCTAGGACCGTTATGGGGAATCGGCGTAACATCGCGGATAGACAAAATATTAAACCCGTGATTAGCCAATGAGCGGATGGCCGAATCGCGACCGCCTCCGACGCCGCTAACGAAAATATGAACGTTAACCGGGCCTGATTTCTTAAGCTTTTCGGCAATTGCCGCGATTACCTTGGAAGCGGCAAACGGCGTAGCTTTTTTGGGGCCGGCGAAACCGAGCGATCCCGCGGAACTCCAGACCAGAAGGTTGCCTTTTTCATCGGCCACGGAAATCAATGTATTGTTATAAGAAGCTTTTATAAAAACTTTGCCCTGTTCATATTTTTTTGAGGCAGTAGGTTTTTCGGCGGTTTTAGCAACAGCCGTTTCCACCTTTTGGCCTTCTTTAATCGCCTCTTCGTTAGTTTGTTTTGAGACTTTTTTCTTTCCCATGATTGTTTATTATTGCGTGTTATTTCAGCTCAACTTTACGTTTTCCGCTACCGGCAGTCTTGCGGGTATTACCGCGAACGGTGCGTGAATTAGTTTTTGTCCTTTGTCCACGAACCGGTAAATGGTGCGCATGCCGGCTGCCGCGATATGATTGCAAATCTTTAAGCATATTAATGTTTTGCTTAATAATTTGGCGCAATTCTCCCTCCACTTTGAAATTTTTTTCTATAAAACCCTGAATTCGGTTGACTTCTTCCGGAGTCAAAGTTTTGGCGCGTTTATTCGCGTCTACTTTAGTACTTTGTAAAATCCGATCCGCCAACGGCCGCCCTACGCCATAAAGGTAAGAAAGCGCAATATCAATGCGCTTGTTATCCGGTATGTTGACGCCAAAAATTCTCATATTATCCCTGTCTTTGTTTATGTTTCGGAGTTTTGCAAATCACAAAAATCCTCCGCTTGCGGCGAACGATTTTGCAATTTATACAAATAACTTTTACTGATGATCGTACCTTCATAATCTACGAGTGATTCTGCCGCGGGCTTCGTCATAAGGAGTCATTTCCATAGTGACGCGATCTCCGGGCAAAATTTTTATATAATGGAGACGCATTTTTCCGGATAAATAAGCGCGCACGATTTTACCTTCTTCGGTTTTAACCCGAAACGCCGCGCCGGGCAAAGCTTCTTCCACTCGCCCCTCCACCCGTCTTACATTCTTATCTGCCATTTATAAGTAATGAATATAGCACGGAAACCACTATTTAGTCAACGGTAATTTTAATACGCCCGATAGCGCTCGGTACCCTACTTACCCAGAACGGCCAAAGCGATATTTCGGCCGATTTTACTTCCGGCAAAGCATATATCAGCGACCGCAAGGCTGGTTCGGCCATTCCTTTAACTTTCTCTTTCAATTCTTCGGCGTTTATCGTCCGGCTTATGATGGCATCGAATTTTATCGGAAAGCTCAAACGGCCAACGACAAAATCAGCGCGGGCCTTTCCATAAGCAATCTCAAAACTTTTAATTAGATAGTCTTCTTTGAGATCGTTCTCGATTCTTGTTTCCAACACCGCTAAGAGATCAGCTTCCTTGAAAGCGATAACGCTCGTTTGCGCTTCGGCCGCCACGGAATAATTCTTTTTTTCATCCGTTTGAGTAGAAACATCCAGCTTGGTCAAATTAAATTTGGTGGCGCCGTCAATAATTTTAAAATCTTTGGGAATCTGCTCGGCAATTTTATCCGTCAGCGTTTTTTTAATATTTTCCGAAATCTGCGCCGAACCAGCCCTAACATCGGCATCAGTCGGAAATGCCACTTCGCCGATAAAACCACCCGTCATAGATCCCTTGGACTCGCCGTAAAACGCTTGGTATTTTGGCGTGCCTTGAAAGCCCGGAATGCTGAAATAGTTAACCGAACCGATATTGTATTCCTCTCCCGATTTATCGGCGATAACGCTTGCTTCTATAGTTGAAGGAATAATTTTACCTTCGGAAATTTTCGCGCCGGTTACAACGACGCTTTTAGTGAGCCGGAAAATTTTCCCATCAGGCGCTAAAAATCGCGTGGCGGCAACCAACGGCTGAGGATCGGAACTGTAGGCGTTATAAATAGTAATTTTACCGGTTGCTTTTTGTTGAACGGTTTTTTTACCGGTGGCAGGGAAAGAGAGCTGCTGTTTTCCTTCCTGATTAAAAATTTGAGAAGGGATTCTGACAATGGCCGAATCAATAGCAGCTGATTTTTCCGCCAGTACCGAATCATTGTAGGTCCAAGGCGTTTTTACCGTCACTATAGTTATTTCGGCTTTCGGCAAAGCCCGGGCAATAATTACCAGAATAATTAAAATACCGATAACAGCGCCCGCCCAAATAATTTTTTTACCGCCGAATTTCAGATTAAATGACGGCAGGCGCGGCAATTTTAAACGCTTCCGCTTCACCGATTCCACTAGTCTCTTTTTTTCCATTACCTCTTCCGCCGCATCTTCGCGGCTCTGACGAGCGGAAACAATATCATAAAATTGGCGGCGAGATCGGGACAAAATCGGATTTAGCGATTCTATTCCAGCCAGATTCGCGAGTTCGACTACCTTGTCGTCCACCGATTCAATAATAATTTTTTTTCGCAATAATTTACTCTCGCGACTGATCAGATGAAAATTAGCGAGCGACTCAGCCAGCCGGGAAAATCGCGGTATGCTTAAAACGATTTCCTTAGCATCGGAATCAATAATTTTTTCCACCACCAATGCCACTTCATCGCTTTTTCCTACGGCTATTTTTTTTATTCTATATGGTAAATTTTTAGAAGTCATAATTTACAACGGCGATAACCAACGCACGCGGCGTTTTGCCAATTGACTCATCCGATCATCTTGAGGCGCCAAATACCATTCCATAAGCGACACTAAAAGGCCGGATGAACTCTTAGAGTCAGCGCTGTTTTTAAATTTTATATCAAAACCAAAATTTTGACTAATCAAGTCTATTGAAATTGGCTGCAAAGACACCGAACGTTCAAATTGATTCTTAAAAGCGCTGGAAAATATGGCGGGCAAATCAAAAAATGTGTTTAAATATACTAATTTTGTGTCGGTTTTTTTCAGGGCCGTGTTGATTCCTCCGGCCAGCACTTCTAATTCTTTTATAAATAAGTTTTCCAACCGCTTGCGGAATGTCGGAGAGGTTTGCTCGGCCGTGCACTTTCCGATAATCAGTTTTGCCACCCCAGGCGTAATCGCCAAATCGGCCGCCAGCGATCGGTGTAGGTTTTCTTCTCCCCAATTAAAACGTTCGCAATAAGCATTTTGAATGCCGTCGGTCAAAAACATCAGAGTTTTACTCCCATAAAGATTAGCAAGAAGAAAATTGTCAGTCAGGTTAGATTTCGCTATCACGCTTGCCCAGGCCGTACCGTTTTCGCTGACTAAAGATATTAAATTCAGCGGCAAATAATCTTTTACGGAATTTATAAAATCCCGCAGTAAAAAAGTTTGGCTGAATTGGATTTCCACGGTTTTGGCCTTAAAACCAATCGGGTTTACTACTTTGTGGCTATCAAGTTTTACGCCCCGGATACGCACATCGGTCAAAACGATATCCAGGTCGGTAACATTCATTTTGGCCGCTACCTTGCTCCGCTGACGATCAAAAAATTTCCAAATGGCTTGGGAAATTAAATTGTCCAATTCCGGTTCGTCGATTAATTCTTTATAGCGATCACGAACTAAAACTACCGACGAATAAATAGTGGTGGCGAGATGCGAATCCAATCCGAGAATAATTTTATATTTTGCCAGTCGTCCGAATTTTTTAAGAATTTTCTTTAAAGACGGGTGGGAAACTATTTTTGAAACAGAGATTGTTTTATTGGTAAAATCAGCTCTGATAGAGGCGCCCCTATTATTGTTTTCCAGTATTTCCAGTACTAAAAACCTATCGTTCTTATTACGAAACAACGATAGTAATGTCTTTAAATACTTGACTATCACTAACTTTATTATACCATAAATTAGAAGGCCCCCGCGCTCATTAATGAACGCGGGGGCCGTTTGTTTTATCCTGAACTTATCGAAGGATTACTGCATATTACGAAGAACCAAAGCGCCTCCTTGGCCGCCGCCAATACACATAGAGATAACGCCATATTCTTTCTTCGTATCCTTGAGAATCGCGATGATTTTAGTAATCAGCATCGCGCCCGTTGCCCCGACCGGATGGCCGAGAGCGATAGCGCCTCCCCAAGGATTCAGCTTGTCCGGAGGAATCTTCAATTGACGCTGGCAGGCAAGCGCCTGCGCGGCAAACGCTTCGTTGATTTCAAAGACATCAATCGCGTTGATTTCCATTATTTTCGACATCATCACCCTCCTAAGCGCATAAGGAATCGCACTCGCCGGCCCCATCCCCATGTACGACGGGTGAACGCCGGTAAAAGCATAGCTCAATACTTCCGCTTCCGGTTTTACTCTCCAATTCGCTACAGCTTCTTCGTCCATCACCAAAAGCGATGACGCGCCATCCGAAAGCGGACAACTATTGAATGGCGTAACCGTACCGTTATTCTTGAAAATAGTCGGCGCAAGAGACAGCATCTGCTTAGTCATCGCTGGATTGATTCCCTCGTCTTCGGAAATGCTTTCTTTGGAATTTTTTACGGCAACGATTTGCGAACGGAATTTTCCGGAACGAACTGCCCGAAAAGCTTTTTTGTGGGATTCCGCCGCGAACTCATCCTGGTCAGCGCGGCTAATTTCATATTTGGCGGCAACGTTTTCGGCCGTCATACCCATTAATTCATGAGTAATTGGGTCGGTAAGGCCCTCGTCCAACGTGTCCACTAAATTTTGCATTGCTTGCCCAGGAAAGTAACGAACACCATTACGCATTTTTTTTAGAATAAATGGAATGTTGGACATACTTTCTGCGCCGCCAGCCATTACCACGCTCGCCTCTCCTAATTTAATCATCTGCGCGGCGGATACGACTGCCTGCAGACCGGAACCGCAATTTCTTTGGACTGTAAATGCCGGCGCGTATTCGGGAATATGAGCCAAAAGCGCGGACACCCTTGCAATATTCGGCGCTTCTGAAGATTGGGCGATATTGCCAGCGATTACCTCGTCAATCGCTTCCGGCGCAATACCAACTCGTTTCAAAGTTTCCTGGAAACACAAAGAAAGCAGTGTATGCGCCGGAATATCTTTGAGATTTCCACGCGGCGCCATGCCAATCGGCGTACGACAAGTACCGGCAAGAAAAATTCTCTTATAGACCATGGACCACCTCCTTTAGTGTAAAACTCCACCTACCGACAGGCAGAAGTAGGCCTGACACAATATCAAAGAACGCCTATAAGTTAAAACAAAAATAAATATTATTCAACGGTTGCGCGGATTCGACGGACGCCCGAGCCGACCGCCTCTTCTTTTGTTATTTTAAACTTGCCTATCACCAGTGTGTTGGAAACATGGGGGCCGCCACAAAATTCTTTAGAAAACGCGTCCTCCAATGACCGCCCGGCATAATAAACTTTTACTTTGTCCGGATATTTTTCCTTGAAAAAGTACAGCGCGCCGGTTTTGACGGCTTCGCTTTTTGACATTTCCTTAAATTGCACCGGTAGGTCCTTTTCTATCGCTTCATTCACTAAAATCTCTACTTTTTTAATTTCTTCAGCGGTCAATTTGCGTGAAAACGCAAAATCAAAACGGGTGCGCTCGGCGGTAATGTCAGAGCCTTTCTGCTGAACTTCATTTCCTAAAACCTTGCGCAACGCCGCTTGTAAAAGATGTGTGGCAGTATGAAGACGCACAACTTTCTGAAGTTCAATTTCGTCTTTGGCTTTCAATTCGCCGGTATCTAAAAGCAAGCCGTGGCCGCCAAACTTTTTTTCCAAACCCGCGCGGGAAATCTCTTGATGCTTGGAAAATTCCGCTTCAAAATCATTTTTGTCTAAATTTTTGGCCGCGGCAGGCACTAATTCCACGATTAACTCCCGCGGCAAACCAAAAGTCTCATACAAATAAAAGGCGTCTTTGGCGGTGATAGTTTTATATTTTGGAAGCTCTTTTATGCCCAGCGCAATTGCCTTTTGAAACTTATCCCTTTCGGTTTCCAGAATTTCTAAAATTATCGGACTTGCGACTTCGGGGTAAAACTTTCCGAATTTTTCTTTAACAATTTTTGTGGCGTCCGACAAAAGATCGCCGTGAATGTCGTATAAAACCTGATACGCGAGCACTCGACGTAAAAGTCTGCGTAGAATGTATCCCGCTTCTTTATTCGAAGGACGCACTCCGTCAGCCGCTAAAAACACGGAAGATCGCAAATGGTCGGCAATAATTCTCACTTCGCGGTCTTTAAGATGCGGCGCGGTTTCATTTATTTTCTTGATCAGCGGCTCAAATAAATCGGTGGCAAAGACATCTTCCACTCCCTGGAGCATTGCCGTTAGACGCTCAAATCCCATACCGGTATCTACTCCGGGAGTTTTTAATTTTTCAAGTTTTGCCTGTCCTGAGCCTGCCGAAGGATCTTTACTTTGGTAATACTGGTTAAAAACCAAATTCCAGACTTCAACGCCATCAACGTAAATCTCTGTGGTTGGTCCGCAAGGACCTTCATTGCCGGTTGGCCCCCAAAAATTATCTTGGCGATCATGTTTGGAAATTCGGGAAACAGGCAAGCCTATTTCTTTATGCCAAATATCAAACGATTCCTTGTCAAAAGGAATTGTTTGCCCTGAGCCTGTCGAAGGGCCGCCATCCTCGCCGGCAAAAACCGTTACGGTAATGCGCTCGGGATTAATGCCCAGTGCCTTTGTCAGATATTCGTAAGCGTAATGAATGGCTTCTTTTTTTAAGTAACCGCCGAACGAAAAATTTCCCAACATTTCAAAAAACGTAAGGTGGGTTTTGTCCCCCACTTCATCTATGTCAGAAGTGCGGAAACATTTTTGTATTGAAACCGCGCTGGCACTTCCGTAATCTCTTTTCGCGTCCATTTCCCCGGTAAAATATTTTTTAAATTGCTGCATACCGGCGGTAGTTAAAAGCACCGACGGGTCATCGGGTACCAAAGACGACGAAGGGACAACCGCGTGTCCCTTGGCGTGAAAAAATTCTAAAAAACTTTTACGGATTTCCTCGGACTGCATTGGCGGTCGCGATATATTGTTCAATAGCGGCCAACAGAATTTTAACATTCCGGAGGGCATTAACGATAGCTTCCGGCTTAGCCTTGCCTTCAATCAGCCGGGCGACTGCCACAATCTTTTTTTCCGCTTCGTTTAATAGCCCAAAAAGCTTAGGATTTTTTTCCGCGGTTAATCCCGCCTCGTTAACTTTAACAATGAGTTGGTCATATGTGCGTTTCAAGGAATCCACGTCCTGGACGCGGTCGTTGGGATTATAGACTAATTGCAATAAGGCGTTTTTGGCGGCCGCCGAAGCCGCAGTAGCTTGGCCGAAAGCGCTGCCGTAATTTTCCTGGTCATAAAAAATTTCCGCTTGAGAAATATTAAACTTAACTCGTTCTACTAATTGTTTAATGGCCGATGAAGCGGTGACCGGATTTTCAGCAATCTTTTTTTCAACCTCGACAAGCAGTTCCTTGGCAAAGTTTATGGATTGCGCCGCCTCCGGTTCGCCTATGCCGTTATTTTCTTCAACTTTTTCCAATAAAGACTGGCGTGCGATATTAAGCTCGCTCTTTAATTCCGGATCCAGCACCAACTCGCGAACTTCATCTAAAAGTTTTAAAATTCGCAAACGATCGCCGGGAACTTGTTGCAACGCTTCGATATCCGCCGTGTTACTTAACTGCAGGCCTTCCAAACGACCGCTAAAAGCTATTAACAAATCTTCTTTTAAGGCAGCGACTTCCTCCCTTGCCGCGCCGGACAGCTTTTCCTCCAGCCGATCCACGAATTCGGCCGCTCTTAATTCTTGAAAAACATCCCCTTGCTCGGCGACCGCGGATTCCAAACGGCTACGAAATTTTTCGGGCGTATCCAGTCTTTGAGCAACCACCGCCAACATTTCTATCAATGCCCTTTCCACGTTGCCAAGATTTTCCAAGAACGTTTGTTCCAAAGAGAATTGAGCGCGCAGCTCGTCAAATAATTGCTGATGTTTTAAACCACGCTCAATAAGCTGTGTCAGTAAGCGGTCAAGATTAGGATTAGTCCCCTGTCCCGCCAGACTTTCTAGACGGATTTTATATTGCTCGGCAGCCGCTTGATAATTAGCAAGGGCCCGAGAAAGTGCCCCCATGTTATCAGGCGTAATTTCTTGCAGCTTTTTGAGCTCGGCGGCTTTTTCATTAAGAATATTAAGTTCTAACTCGGCTTTGCGAATCGGATTACCGATAAAAAACTTATGTACTCCCCGGCCGAACTCCTTAAGAAAATAGAACGGATTAGACGGCAAAAGACCGGAACTTTCCGTGCCTAAATCCACCGCCCTCTGCGCGAAAACAAGGTTTGAGGGGGATATTAAAACCAGCGATATTAACGCTGAAAACAGCAAATTGGTCTTTTTCACAAGAAAAAAAGGCGTTTAACACCTTTACTGGAAGATAGCATATTAAGACTAACTTGGGAAGCACCCCGTCCCCAGGCCCTAATACCCCTCTAAGGTAAAGGATTTTTCATGCCCTTTTATGCGGGCCAGGGCTTTTGCCTCAATTTGACGAATGCGTTCGCGGGTAACCCCGAATTCCTTGCCAACCTCTTCCAAGGTATGAGTAACGCCATCTTCCAGTCCAAAACGCATACTCAAAATCTTCTGCTCGCGAGGCGTAAGATCAACTAAAATCTCGTGTATTTTATCGCGCAGTAAAGTTTGCGAGGCGATTTGTGAAGGCGTTAAATTGCGTTCATCAGGAATAAATTCCGACAACGTGGAATCTTCATCCTCGTCTCCGACGGGAGATTCTAAAGACACCACGTCTTGAGAAATTTTTTGAATGTGATGGATTTTTTCCACCGGTATGTTCATTTCAATGGCGATTTCTTCCGCGAGAGGCTCGCGTCCCAATTCTTGCAAAAGACGACGTTTGGCTTGCGTATATTTGGAAATAGTCTCCACCATATGCACGGGAATGCGGATGGTGCGCGACTGGTCGGCTAACGCGCGGGTAATCGCCTGACGAATCCACCAAGTGGCATAAGTGGAAAATTTAAAACCGCGGCGATAATCAAATTTGTCCACCGCGCGCGATAAACCGATATTACCTTCTTGAACTAAATCCAAAATACTTAAATTCGGCGTACGGTTAACATAACGCTTGGCGATGGAAACCACGAGACGCAGGTTTGCCTTAATAAATTTGCGCCGCGCTTCCTGGTCGCCTTTCTCGATTCGTTTTGCCAGTTCTCTCTCGCCTTCGGTGTTAAGCAAGGGAGTGCGTCCGATTTCTTTCAAGTACATCTGCACCGCATCCGGCAAATTGTCGCTCAAAGTCGCCTCTTCTAATTCTTTTTCGCTGATTTCTTCTTTTGGAAGTTCAATCAGCTGATTAGTTTCGATTACTTTGATGTTTGATTCTTCGAGTTTATCGTAAATCTCTTCCAAGAAACTGATGTCATCCTCTACGTGCGGAAAATACTGCAAAACTTCCGTATCTGTCACGAAACCCCTCCCGTGGCCTCGATCAATTAATTCCTTAAGCGCCTGGAGGTCCAGTTCCCGCTTCTGTTCCTTTTTTGTGAGCGCTTTAGGTTTTCGTCCGGCTTTCGCGCCTTTTATCCCGCCGCTACGGGATTTTTGGATTTTCTTGGCAGTTCGGCGGATTTTTTTCGTTTTTTTAATTTTCTTAAAAAGTTTCTTTGGTTTCTTTTTCATAGTCTTTCTTGGACGGCGTATTGTTATCGCTCTAAAGTTTGTATTTCTTTTGATAACTTGTCAAATTCGGGTAAAACCGCGGCGAGCTTTGCGTCATCATTGGTTTTTTCCGCGAGATGAATAACGTCCATCATTTCTTGGCGCCGTTCCTTAAAATTTTCTAGTTTCAATTGGCGCGTTAGTTCGCCGAGTTCCGTCTTGGCTTTAACCGGATCGGAAATTAATTCCAGGCCGGTGCGCAGCGCGATGATATCAACCAAAGAACGGATTTCTTCCGGTAAGGACACGGATTGACTATCGCAATGATAAGCAATGGCCTTTTGATAATTCGGATCTAGAATTGCCAAAGCCGGAGCGCATTCGCCGTACAAACTTTTATGACTGACGACCAGACTCGCGATTCTCTGACTAATGACTTCTTTGCGGGAAATTAACGGCGCCTCAACGGCCGGTTGGTCGCCTGTTTCAGACTTGGACGAACCGATTTTTAAACTCTCCATTTCTTCTTGCAGATGTTGCTCGTCAATTCCGCTTAAACCGGCAAGCTCTTGAATATACCGCGCCTTTTCAACCGGACTGTAGAGTATTTTGATTTTCCCGAGAACGGCGCGGATATTTTGCTTCCATTGAGTAATACTGATTTTTCTCCCGACGGCGTATTTTGCGAAATAATAATCCATCGCCGGCACCGCTTTCGCGGCTAGCGAGGCAAAAAGTCCCGGATTGGCAACCACAATATCGGCCGGATCCTTAGCCTGCACGTCTTCCGGTACTATTAACACTTTCACGGCAAAATCGGCGGCGCCCGCAAGGTCAATGGTACGTTCGGTGGCGGCTTGGCCGGCATCATCGCGGTCAAACGATAAAATCAAAGTGTCGGCGACTCGCTTTAAAATTTTTAAATGCTCTTCGGTCGTCGCGGTTCCCGAAGTGGCCACTAAATTCTTGAGCCCGTCCTGCCAGGACATCAAAAAATCCATTTGGCCTTCTATCAAAACCGCGGTCCGGCTTTCCCTGATGGAATTTTTCGTCTTATCAAAACCGTAGAGCAGTTTTGATTTGTTAAAAATCGGCGTTTCTGGCGAATTGACGTATTTGCCGGTCTTCTCATTTTCGTATCCCGGCATTATCCTGCCGGTAAATCCTATCGGTTTCCCGAAAGAATTATGCAGCGGAAACATTATCCGATTACGGAAGCGATCAATGTAAGTTCCGCGTTCGGTTTTAAATGACAGCCCGGCTTTTTCAATGTCGGCGGGAGCAAATTTGGCGTTCAGTAAAGAACGAAGCAATGAGTCGGAACCGCCCGGCGCGTAGCCTACTTCAAACTCTTCAATGGTCTCTTTTTTCAAACCGCGCGAATATAAATAGTCCAAGGCTTCCTGTGTCAAAGATTTTTTGAAAAATTCCTTGGCGGCGGCGTTTATATGGTACAGATCGTTTATTTGCCGATGATCCTGGTTGCCCGCGCGTCCGATATCTATTCCCGCCTTTTCCCCTAAAATTTTCAGAGCTTCAATAAATTCCAGATTTTCATATTTCATCAAAAAACCTATTAAATCCCCGCCGGCGGCGCAACCAAAACAATGCCAAATCTGCCGATCGGGCGAAACCATGAAAGACGGGGATTTTTCTTTATGAAAAGGACACAGCCCTTTGAAGTTTTTGCCGGCCGAAGAAAGCCGGATGTACGAACCCAAAAATGCCGCCAAATCCAGTTTATCTTTTATCTGTTGGACGACATCGGTCATGCCCCTAGTATACGTTACAAATTTTTAATTCTCAATTTTAAAACAATAAATCCCATATATAACTTTGAGTGATACGAATAACGAAGCTGCTCGAAATTATATGTGGGATAAAAAAAGCCCCCGACCCTTGTCCTAAGACAAAGGCGGGGGCGGATCGTTCGACTCAACAACTTACAAATCAACCATCACTAACCCCAGCCACCAATAGGCATACACCCTCCGGTTTAAACTGTGATCCACGGCCGCAAAACACTGCGACTGGCGAATATCTGAAGAACACCGTCCCGCTCGCCAGCCGCTGGACAATATCCGTGGTTAGCTGCGGAAGCGGCGCGTGAGACGGACGCGTCCCATCCGCTCGAGACTGCTTCCGATTCCGACATAGATGATTTGAGGGGTCAATCCGCGGCGACGACGCATCATCGCCGCCCGATTCGCCCTGCTGCTGATTTCGCTTTTGCGCTCCTTGGCTTCCTGCTCCTCGTGATCCGCGTCGAACTGGTCGTAATTGGAATCATTGAACATAAGCCCCTCCTCTAATGTTGTTGAATAAAAAACCTTGTTAAAGACACTGATGCCAGTATAACATACAAACGTTCAATATGTCAAGCCCATTATTGTTTATAAAAAAGGCCCGGCGTCACCCTTATGGGTAATGCCGGGCCGTGGTCCTAAGGTAGCGAATACCTTAGAGGGCGAAGTCGACAAGCACCTTGTCGAGCTCCTTGGAGATATTGCGGGCCTTCTGTTCCGACAGCCTTTCAAAATTCAACTTCCTCTCCAGCTGTCGCGGGGTCACGATCCGGATGCCCTTGATCCGCCGAACTTCATACTCTTCTTCCTTACGCATAGCCTGTCTCCTTTGATTGTCCGATTCCCAAAAACTAACTTTGTACCGTTCTTAATTATACCACACAATAATGCCATTGTCAAGAAGATATACCACCCCTAAGAAAGTCTCCTGTATTGAGGAAGGTAAAAAGAGCGGGGGCTTATCAATTTTGGTTTAATAGTCTTCTGACAAGGCGATGGGTTGTCTTGGTAATAATGCCGCCTTGAGTCTTTCGGCTTCTTTTGAAACTACTTCCCCGTCGTACTCCCCGCTATGGGCGGCGGCGCCTTCGTAAACAGGAGCTTTTTGATCCAAATGAAGATTAACGGCAAGCGTTTTACTGGCTTTGTTCATGAGGCAGTAAATATGGAAACGCGGATAAAGCCCGGAGCTTAGGGATCGATAAAAACGCATTTCCCCGCTTTTGGGATCTTGGCCGTCGTAATGATAACCGGCGGACCGCATTTTGTCGGCAAGGTTTTCATTAAAGTTTTTAATATCTAGTTTCATCCCGTTAGAAGTGGTCTATCATCGACGTTTTAGTGTAGCTAGTTAACATATGTAGTATACTCGGCCGTTAGAAGTAATATGAAGATGGTGCCACTTCTAACGGGATCATTTAACAATTATAAGCCCTTTCATAGTTTCTGGATGATTGTCGCAATGATAAGGATAAAAACCCGGAACATCAAACACTAACGAAAAGGATTCGTTTTCGTTGAGAATTTTATTATTAAAACTGACCGAATGCAGAATACTATCCTCATTTTTCCAAAATATATTCGTTCCTTTATCTACTATGATTATCCGCGGATTGAATGTCGAATTTTGCATAGAGACAAGAACTTCTTTGCGGCCGCGAAGGTCAAAATACTCCCCCGTCTTCAAGCCGGATTCTTCGCTGGGAATATCATTCGCGCCGGTTTCGCGGTTTTCAACCGGCGGTAAATTAGAATTGCGCCACAAAATAAAAATACCCGCGCCGAGAATTATTCCTATGATAATAGCGATTGTCGTATTCTTCATGTCGGGGTGCCGGGAATTGAACCCGGTCTACATGCACCCCATGCATGCGTACTGCCGGTATACTACACCCCGTTCATTGAAAATCCCAAATAACAAATTTCAAATCTCAAATAAATTCTAAACTCAAATTATCGAAATTCTAAACGTTTGTAATTTGGAATTTAGTACTTGGAACTTGTTTGGTATTTGGTGCTTGTAATTTAGAATTTAAACTTTGGCCTTTGCCAAGGTTTTGATACACTTCGTGCAAACCAAACCGGACTTCCCGGAAGGAAGTTTTGCTTTCTGCAGATTGGGATACTTACGGCTCCAATTGGTCGGATTATAATGGCCGCGTAAAAGCTTTCTTGCGCCTACCATTATGGAACCCTTGCTACAAATCGCGCACTGTCTCATATTGCCAATTATTCTAGACCGCTTTGGCTAAACAGTCAAATTGATAAAAAACCACAGTTTTAGGACTGTGGCTTTGTACGAGAAAATTTCTTGGGGTCGAGCTGAAAATTAAGGCCGAAAGAGGCGACGCTCAACGCGGTATCTCTGATCAGACGGCCGGTATAAATAACGGTTGATTTTTTCCGCAAATGGACGTGAGCGGTCACCGAAAGCGGCGCTGTCGGAGGAGCAAGGATCACTATCCAATCTTCCAAAGGCGCGTCGATAGACACGTCAAGATCAGGTAGCTGAATTTCGTTGGTTACCGTTCCGAAGGTCCAGCTTTTCTCCGTATGCTGGAAAATAACTTCCGGAAGGTCGCCCTTGGCAACTCGTTCAATATATTCGTGATTAAAAAGGAAATTAGTGATGATGGAAAGAATCGGAATATGGGAACAAACCTTCAAAACAATTGTTCGTAACCAATGGCGACTAATCAGCCAACCGATCGCGAACACCGCGGCAAGCACCATAGCTATATTGATCAGCCAGTTCAGCGACGAAATACTGACGAAGTTGAAACTGACGGATTGGATGCCAATCCAAATCCAACTCAACAAAATGATCAGAACCAAAATCGGAATAAGAGCCAAAAGTCCGGTCTTGAAAATTGACCAGATTTTGCGCATCGGCTACCTCCGTTATCGGCTATTTTCGTTGTCTAGGAACTAAGGCCCATTCTACCACAAAAAAACTAACGAGTCCAGTTATCGCCCCGGCCAAAATATCAGAAGGCCAATGCACTCCGGCCGCTACCCGCGCCAGACCTATCAATGCCGCCCCGGCTAAATAAAACCATCCTCTCTTTTTATCAATAGAGATCATAACTAACGCCAGAGCGAAATAAAAAGCGGCGTGACCCGAAGGAAAAGAAGCGGCTGCGGCACTGTGATTCACTAATGGTTGAAAACCCATCGCGGCAAAAGGCCGCGCGCGAAAGTATAAAAAGCGAATTGTTTCGGTAAGAATTCCTCGCGAAACAATTATTGTTAAAGCTGTTAAAGCAAAGTAATAAAAACGTTTATGCCAATCTTTTTCCCGATAAATAAAAATAGCCGCCCCAAGTATTAAAAAATATCCGAGATACTTGGCGCAAAAAATAATTAGCGCGTCTAAAATACCTAACTGTCCGGCAATACCGTGAATCGCGTTGAAAACCGAAAGGTCCATTTTATAGTGAATTACACCGAACTATATCTATCTGCGAACAAATGGCAAAAGACCCAAAATGCGGGCGCGCTTGATTGCCTGAGCAAGTTTTCTCTGATGCCGCGCGCAACTACCAGTATAACGCGGGTCGATAATTTTCGCCTGGCCGGAAACAAATCGTCGCAAAAAGACCGGATCTTTATAATCTATATTTTCTATATTTTGCGAACAAAAAATGCACTGGTTATACATATCTTTAGAAAGGCAAGTCTTCGGCTTTTATGTCTTCATCGATGTTGATTATAGGAAGGGATTCGGGCGCCGATGGAGCAGATGCGGATGGAGAAGCGGAGCGATTTTGGCTTCCGGCCGGACGCGGCCCGAGCTGCAAACGTTCCGCGATAACTTCGGTGGTTTTTCTCTTTTGGCCCTGTTTGTCATCCCATTCACGAGTTTGCAAACGCCCTTCAATTAAGACCAGCCCACCTTTATTTAAAAATTTACTTGCCACTTCCGCCTGACGGCCCCAAACAACTATATTATGAAATTCGGCTGATTCCTGTTTTTGTCCGTTCTTGTCATTCCAAACTCGGTTCGTGGCAACGGAAAAATTCGCCACTTGCTGGCCGGTAGGAGTAGTCCGCAATTGCGGATCAGCTGTCATTCTTCCCAGTATGAATACTTTATTAAGATTCATTGTTTTAGAAATTAGAAATTTTTATTTTAGTATTTCTTCTAATTTTTCTTCCAAAGCTTGATTACTGACAGCGGCAGCGGCCGGTTTCTTCTCGGGACGCGCTTGGGTTGAAACACTGACAATCTTCACCGGCGGAGTAATAATCATGTATCTTAAGACATTCGCGTTAAGCGCTAAAGTATCTTTCATCGCCTTGATGTTCGCCGGATCCGTCTTAAAGTTGTAAAAACCGAAATAGGCCGAAGTATGCTTTTTAATCGGATAAGCAAGGCGCTGTTCCACTGCTGATTTTTGATAGGTAAACTCGGCATGATTCTGCCTTAAAGCGCCCTCAAAATCCCTTTCCGCTTCTAACGAAGAAAGTAGAAAAGCGATTTCGTATTCCTTTTGAGATTCGTCTGACATTCCAAAAATGTTAGCAGGTTAAAAAAAGACTGTCAATGCGATAGCGGGACATTTTATACCGTATTTCCATCATCCTCCACAACCCCGCTTGCCCGATCTTGGGCGGCTTGTAAACCGGTTCCTACCGGAATCAAGCGGCCGATAATCACGTTTTCTTTAAGTCCACGCAGACGATCAACTTTTCCTTCAAGAGCGGCGCCAATCAGCACCCTGGCGGTTTCCTGGAAAGAAGCGGCTGAGAGGAAGCTTTCGGTAGACAACGCAACCTTGGTAATACCCATTAGCAGCTGCTGAGCTTTAGCCGGTGTTTTACCGGCTTTTTTAAGTTCGCGGTTTACTTCCAAAAAGCGGGATTTTTCCAGAACATCGCCGACCACAAATTCACTGTTGCCGGATTCTTTTATTTTTACACGAGCGAACATTTGTCTGACAATCACTTCAACGTGCTTGTTATTGATGGCCGCGCCCTCAGAGGAATAGATTTTCTGAACCTCGTTGATTATATAATTCTGGGCCGCTTCGGCACCCCTAAGCGCAAAAAGCTCTTTGATGTCCAGATTACCCTCGCAAAGCTGGTCGCCTTTCTTAATGTCATCACCCGGTTTCACGAAAATATCCACTATGCGCGAAACTGCGTATTCCTTAACCTCTTTTTTAGTTTTTACTTTTATAATTTTAGAAAGGCCGTGATCTTCAATTTCCTCAACCCTACCGTCTTCTTCGGCCAAGAACGCTCGCCCCTTTGGAGGCCGCGCTTCAAAAATTTCTTCGATACGAGGCAACCCGTGAGTAATATCGGAACCGGCAACGCCTCCAATATGGAAAGTTCTCATAGTCAGCTGAGTGCCAGGTTCTCCGATGGATTGAGCCGCCACTATACCGACAGCTTCCCCGATTTTAATCGACTTATTATTACCCAGATCAAAGCCATAACAAGTGGAACAAACTCCATAAAGAGTTTTGCAGGAAATCGGCGAACGTATCTTAATGCTTTCAATTTTGGATTGTCCGATAATTTCCGACTTTTCTCTATCTATAGTTTCTCCGGCTTTTACGATGGTTTTGCCATCTACTTTTATATCTTCCAAAGTGGTGCGCGAGAAAAGCCGGGCGCTCATCGTATTGCCGAATTGCATTCCGTCATCGCGATTTATGGTAATGCCTTCTTTAGTGCCGCAATCTTCTTCTTTAATTACTAAATCTTGAGAAACATCCACTAAACGACGGGTCAAATAACCGGCCGACGCAGTCTTTAAGGCGGTGTCGGTAGAACCTTTACGGGCGCCGTGAGTGGAGATGAAATATTCCAATACGCCCAACCCCTCTTTGTACGAAGAGCGAATCGGCAATTCGATAGTTTCGCCTTTCGGGTTGACCACTAATCCTTTCATACCGGCCATTTGGACCGGCTGAGCC